>CAMOEE010000112.1 GCA_946611835.1 uncultured Treponema sp.
TCCGCCTGGAGCAGAACTACCGCTCAACAGGAACGATTCTTGCGGCGGCCAACGGTGTCATCAAGCACAACACCAACCGCAAGGACAAGGAACTCTGGAGCGGAAAGGGCGACGGAAAGCCCATTGAGATTTACATGCCCGAAAACGAGACGGCTGAGGCGGCTTTCATCACCGAGACAATCCAGGGAATCTGTGTTTCAGAAAAACGGAAGTACGATGATTTCTGTGTCCTCATGAGGGCAAACACACAGTCACGGGCAATCGAAGAAGCTTTCTTAGCCGAAAACATCCCCTACACCATGAGCGGCGGAACCAGCTTCTTCCAGCGAAAGGAAATCAAGGACATAATCTCATATCTGCGACTAATCTCAAACCACGATGACGATGTCAATCTGCTCAGAATCATCAACACGCCAAGAAGGGGAATCGGCCGGGCTACGATCGAAAAGCTCAACGAAATCGCAAAGAATCTCTCCTGCTCCCTCTGGGAAGCAATCAACGCCCTGCTTGAAGTGGGCGACAATGAGGCAGACCTTTTCATGAGCGGGGGCTATAGTCAGGGAAAATCTTCATCCGGGGATGAGGGCGAGACTCTAAAAAAATCAAAATACCAGGATTTTGACGACGAGGATTTTTCAGAAGGAACAAAACAAAACCTCAAGGCATTCGTTGATATAATCGAAGGCAACAAATCCATGCTGGGCGGCCACGGACTTGCAAAAAAAGTGCGCACTATGGTCGAAAACATCCGCTACTTTGATTATCTGATAGGCGAAAACCCCAAGTCCGAAAAGGCAGCCCGCTTCAAGATGCTCAATATCGAAAGCCTTATCGGCTCAATCGAACGCTGGGAAAACAACCCTGAGTCCGGAGAGCCTACCCTCTACAACTACCTCAACCGAATCACCCTTTTGAGCCGTGACGACCTGGACGATGACGAGAATCTTGGAAAAGTAAACCTGATGACGATTCATGCCTCAAAGGGACTGGAATTTCCTGTGGTATTCATAGCGGGTGCAGAAGAAGGACTTATTCCCCACGGGCGTGCCGTAGACGAGGGCGGGGATGCGGCCGTAGAGGAAGAGCGCCGCCTCTTTTATGTTGCAATCACCAGGGCGAGGGACAAACTCCTGATTTCATCTTGCCGAAGCCGCAGAAGACAGAACAGCTCGGTAGAAAGCCAGCCAAGCCGCTTTTTGGACGAAATTCCTCCCCATCTGGTCGAATACCATGAACCGCAAAAAGAAGTCAGCGCAGACATGGCATTAGATTTGCTCCAGCAGATGAAAAAGAAATTCTCAGCACCAAAAGTCCCGGGCTTTTAAACGGAAAGTTGAAAGTTGAAAGTTGAAATCTGAAAACTTTTCCCCTCATCACCGCATCCACACGGCACACTGCTACCTGCTAACTCCTAACTCCTAACTCCTACCTGCTAACTGCTAATTGCTACCTTCTACCTGCTGACTTCCAGATTCTCCCAGAATTTCGGGTCTTCCTGGCCGATTCTCCAGAAGGAAAGGGCTTTGACTCCCTTGTCGGCGTACATCCGGCATCTTTTTGCAGCAGATTCTACCGTATCATAATAGACCGTCACCTTCGTCTTCTTCTCAAAAGAAAAACTCTGATCTCCATCTGCGGATTTTTTAAAGTCCTTGACCTTGTTTTCTTTCACCAGATCTTCGATTTTATACATTCTGTAGGCTTTCCGCCCTATATCCTCATTGTTCCATGCCCGTGAATAAAAATGGCAGCCCATCACAAGTTTTTCTTCGGGAATCATAGTCTTTGCATAATCAGAGATTCTCTTGCACCATGCATATGAGGCTACAGGCCCTGGAATGCTACTTGACCAGTGCTCATCATAAGCCATCACAATAATCCTGTCAGCGATTTTTGAAAGAACCTCATAGTCATAAGGGTCTTTCTCCAAAGTCTTCATTCTTGCAGGCACCGCAACTGTTAGCATTTTCCCCTTCAGCTTCTTTTTTAAGAGTTTAAGGAAATTCCAGTAATTCTCATCATCATCCTTCATCACAAGCTCCCAGTCAATCTGAAGCCCGTCATAATCCTCGGCCTGCTTGACAAGCTCTTTGATGATTCTGTTTCTCAGGGGGAGCTTTGGATCAAGCAAAAGATGAGTCTGCGGCTTTGACTCAAGGTTAGTGACAAGATGAATCCTTCCCTTAAAATCAGGAAATCTCTCGCTCCTTTTCGGAACAGGAACAAGTTCACTGAAACTGCTGATGTATCCTGCAAAATAACCGATATCAGTAACCGGATAATCATAAGAAAAAGAGCCTTCCTCTCCATAGGAGACATAGCCCCATATTTCCTTGAAGGCAATTTTCTGGTTTTCAGCCTGAGTTTCAGTCCCTTGAGCAAAAGAGACGGAAGAAAAAAGAATTAAAAAAAAGAAAGAAGAAATAAAGAATTTTTTCAAAATAACCACCCTACTGTCTTTATCGGCAGATTCAGGTGGTCAACTAATCAGTTATTTGATTTTTTTGAAAGAAATATAGTCGATTGTCATGCCGCTCTGGCCCTTGTTTGCAGGATTCTTAATGTCATTCTGCTGAATTTTGAGAGTCACCCTTGAAGGCTGGTCGAGGGTAAAGCTGACCAGAGAACGGGTCGTAAGCTCGTATTTTCCGATTGGAGGTTCTGAACCGTAAACCAGGTATGTGTCCTTGTTTACAAAAACAGTAAAACGGGAATGATTTGAATCAGGAGCGAGGACATTTGCGATTCCCTCAAAAGTTCCGGCAGGAAAATCAATTTCTGCGATTGCCCATGAAGAATCATCCAGAAGTTTTATAGCATAAGACTTTGATGCATTTGCGTCACCGACAAGCTCAAAGCCCTCATAATACATGTTCTCAGCCTCAATCTGAATTTTGTCTTCTGAAAACTCAAAGACAGGAGCTTCCCTAAGGCGGGCTGGCGGCGGCGGGAGTTTGTCAGAAGCTGATTTTCCGCCGGCAGAGCCAGAACCTTCAAGCGAATCAGCTGATTTTGATGAAGAAGCATCCAGGTTTCCCGCAGAGGCACAAGAGAAAATCAATGGCCCGGCCGAAAGGACAGCAAGCAAAGCAAAAAGTTGTTTCGTAATTTTCATAAGTACATTTCTCCTATGAAATACATTAAAACAAACTTAACGACTTTGTTCAAGCATAAAAAATGAAAACCTTAAGCGGGCATAAAAAAACCGGCTCAAAAAAGAACCGGCTTTCTGAGACTGGCGTGATTCGAACACGCGACCCTCTGCTTAGAAGGCAGATGCTCTAATCCAACTGAGCTACAATCTCGTGGAAAATAATATATCAGATTAGGCAGAAGATTGCAATAGAACGAAAGGAAAATAGAACTGAAAAGATTACTCGCCCTTTCTTATAGGAACAGAACCGAGGTCAAGGACAAGGCTGTAGCTCGGAGCACATGTCGTAGTGTTCCATGCCTTGGCAACCGCAAAAAGCTGTACAAAATAGGTGTTGTCATATCCATCGCTGAATCCCGATGAATTATAATAATAATCTGTATCGCCCTCAGCTGGCTCAACATCACGAGTCCCGCCTTTATTATCCTCGTCATAATCAAAAAAATCGAAAGACTTGGAGTTTCCTGTACGGTAGGGAATATATGGCTCGTATAAAGAATCAGCTATTCTTACACAGGCCGCAAAATGATAGCGGTCAGAATCACCTGAATATCCAGTTCCATTTTGATAATTCTTTACTCGAATTATAATCCGTCTGTTTACTCCAGTGCTTGGAACAAAAACAACATTTCCTGTGTTCTCGCTGGTTCCCAATGGCTGATAAGTGTATGTCTCAATCATTCTTGTAGCGGCCGCAGAACTATTTGAACTTGTATTCACCGAAAGAATCGCTGAGCGCTGTGAGTTCAAGCTTGAATAATTATTGTATATTTTATAATAAACTTCAGTTCCGATAAATTCTTCCGGCTGTTTTGCTTCTTCTGTATAAAAGGCATGATAATAATACAAGGGGTCATCGCCGGAATACAAGGGGTTGTTCTGAGTAACTGTGGGAGCATCAAGGCTAAGAACTTCCTCCAGGCCACAGGAAGAAACAAAAATGCCGGCTGTTATGCATAAAATCAGAAGGAACAAATTTTTTTGCATAAAACCGGCATCTTTCATATAAAATAAAATATCTGAACTAAAAAAAGGTTTCGCTATTACTGAATGTTTCCAGCAGCTTTGAGCGAAATAAGCCTTGTTTTTGCAAGTTCTGCCCAGCTTGTAGATGAGTGAAGTTCAACGAGTTTTTCATAAGCAGCTTTTGCATCGTCATATTTTTTTGCACTTTCATTTACCCGGCCAAGGCTGAAAAGAGCATGGTCAACGAGGAGGAAATCTCCGTCCTCTGAGGCAGCTTTGTAATAAGCGATTGCATTGTCAGAGTCGTTAAGTTCCTCTGAGCAGACGGCCGCATTGTAGTAGCAGAGAGAAGCTGTGTAAGCCTTGCTTTTTGCCTCGACAGCCTTGAGCCATGCTGAGCGAGCCTCTTCGTAGTTTTTCTGTGCGAATTTGATTTCTGCGACGAGCATATTAGCACGGAGACCGATTACTCCACTTTTTGAAGTGAGGGATGCCAGGTCTTCGAGAGCCTTGTTCTGTCGGGCGGTAACATCTTCTGCAGAAAGCTCAGAAGCCTCGTTTGTAAGTGTATAAGAAATCAAGTCAAGCTGCTCGATTCCTTTTTCTGTAGTTTTTGATTTAACTGTAGCGAAAACAGCCACAGCAACGATAACGACAACAATAATTGCAGCAACAGCAAACACAAAACCTTTTGACTTTTCCAAAGTCTTATTCAAAGAATCTGCGATAGTAAGTTTTTCTGTTTTGTCTGTCATTTTTTACTCCAAATTTTTAACTTAGTTTCAAAGTGCAAAAATTATATCACACTTCTAACGAATATTCAACTCATTCATAAGGCGGGAAACATAAGTTCTCTGGATTCCCAGAATCTGGCCGGCCTTGGTCTGGTTCCATGAAGTCTCGTCGAGGATTTTTTTAATATAGGCAGCCTTAAAGCTGTTTATTGCGGTTTTTAGAGTCTTGTCATCAGCGTCAGCGATTTCAGAAGCCAGGCTCTCAATCTCACCGTCCGGAGAAGAGCCGGGCTGAGTTTTTTGTGAAGCCTGAGTGAATGAAGACAAGCGAAGATCGTCAGCCTGAATCACCGGCGGTCTTCCGAGCACGCAGGCCCTCTCGATAGAATTCTCAAGTTCCCGGACATTTCCCGGCCAGTAGTAGTCATAGAGAAGGCGGAGGGCGGAGTTCGAAAATCCTGTGAAATTCTTTTTTGTCTCCCTGCTGAATTTGTCAAGGAAGAAAGAGGCCAATGGCTCAATGTCCTCTCTTCGCTCACGCAAAGGCGGGATATTAATCGGAACAACATTGAGGCGGTAATACAGGTCGCTTCTGAAAAGCCCTTCGCTCACCATCTTCTCAAGGTTTCTGTTTGTTGCAGCGACCACACGAACATCAACTGAAATTGTCTCGTTGGAACCGACTTTCTCAAACTTATGCTCCTGAAGGACTCTCAGAAGTTTTGCCTGAAGGTCAAGGGAGAGCTCTCCGATCTCATCAAGGAAAATAGTTCCTCCGTCACTTGCCTCAAAACGGCCTATTCTGTCACTGACGGCATCGGTAAAAGCACCTTTGACATGGCCGAAAAGCTCGCTCTCAAGCAGAGCCGGTGAAAGAGCCGCACAATTAACTCGAACGAAAGGTTTTTCCCTTCTCTCGCTCTTTGTGTGAAGCTGCTCTGCGAACAATTCCTTTCCTACCCCGCTCTCACCAGTGATAAGAATCGTTGTGTTTGTCTTTGCCACCTCAGAAATCACATGAAGCAAATCAAGGACGACAGGGCTGCGGGCCACAAAAGGATGATAATCCGGTCCGTTCTCAATTTTTGAGGCAAGAACAGAAAGCTGGTACTTTGCCGAACGATAAGAATCGGCGTTTGTGTAGGCGATTCCCGCCTGATCAGCAAGGCTTTCAAGGACAGCCAGATCGTCGTCGTTAAAATGAAGGGCATCGGCCTTATTCAAAAGCTCGATTACCCCGATGCACTTTCCTTTGACACGCATAGGAATTGCAATCATATTGCGGCTGACATAGCCTGTCTTATCCTGAACCGTTGTCGAAAAACGGGGATCAGAAGGGACATTATTCAAAATAAGGGATTTATTGTTTTCGGAAACCCAGCCAGCGATAGATTTTTTTGAAACCGGGATGTTTTGTGCTTCAGCTCCTTTTGGACCAAGAGCTACCACAAAACGAAGCGAGCCATCCTCCTTGTTAAGCAAAAGTGAAGATGACTCGCAATGGACAAGGCGCATTGCCGATTCAAGAATGTAAACCAGCAATGCGTTTATGTCAGAATAATTTGAATTAATCCGACCGTTTATTTCGATGAGTGTTTTCAGCTGTTCAAGAGAAAGAGAATTCAAGCCACTCATCGGAGTAAACTAGTTGTTTTTCTGTGATTTAATCATGTCGCCGAGAGTGTAAGCACCGTCACCGTCGTTCTCAGAAGATGACATGTACTGTGAAATCTCTTTGCGAGCCTGAGCTTTTTTGTACTCTTTGACAGAGAAAGCAACCTTCTCTTTGTCAACATTGATGTCAACTACAAATACATTGATTTTGTCGCCGACATTGTACTTTTTGACAGCCTCTTCGTAAGGAACATCACGGTCATCGCTCAAGTTTGCTTTGTTTACGAGACCCTCAATTCCGTCCGGAGCCTTGACGAATACACCAAAATCAGTGATTGAAGTGATTTCGCCCTCAAGTGTTGAGCCTGGCTTGTATTCCTCTGCGAATTTCTTCCATGGATTGTCTGTGAGCTGTTTGATTCCGACGCGGATTCTGTGATTTTCTGAATCTGCCTCAAGAACGACAACCTCAACTTCCTGATCAACTTTGAGCTCGCTGCCTGCGTGTTTGACTTTCTTTGTCCAAGAAATGTCCTCAGCAAGAAGGAATCCGTCGATTCCGTCTTCAAGCTGAATGAATGCGCCGGCATTTGTGAGCTTGACAACTTTGCCAGTGATTTTTGTGCCCTCTGGATACTTCTCAGAGATTGAGTCCCATGGATTTGGTGTAACCTGTTTGAGACCGAGAGAAACACGGCCTGCAGGAATATCGTAACCCAAAATCATACATTTGATTTTGTCGCCGATTTTTACCATGTCAGAAGCTTTGTTGACTTTTTTAGTCCAGCTGAATTCAGAAATGTGAGCAAGGCCCTCAATTCCCTCTTCAAGCTCGATGAATGCACCGAAATCAGTGAGTTTTGTAACTGTTCCTTCTACGATGTCATCAACATGATATTTGTCCTCGAAATGTACCCAAGGATCTTCTGTGAAGTGTTTGAGAGAGAGATTGATTCGTTTTTCGTTCGGCTCAAGGCGGATAACTTTAAGCTCGACTTCCTGACCTTTTTTGACGAAGTCTTTTGGACGAGTTACATGGCCCCAAGACATATCGTTAATGTGGAGAAGACCGTCGAAGCCACCCAAGTCGATGAAAGCACCGAAGCTTGTGAATGATTTGACAGTACCTTTTACGGTGTCACCAATCTGTTTTTCGGCGAAGAACTTGTCCCGCTCTGTGTTGATGATTTCTTCAAGATATTTGCGACGGTTGACGACAACATTCTGTTTGTTGTCTGAATACAATCGCTCGATATAGAACTTAGATACAGTTCCGATGAGTTTAGAAGGATTCTCGACCTTCTGTGCGTCAGACTGGCTGATTGGCAGGAATGCGTGGATATCACCACCGAGGTTAACATCAAATCCGCCTTTGACTTCTTTTTCGATTGTTCCCTCGATTGGGATTTTCTCGTCGAAGTATTTGCGGAAATCTTTCCAGAGCTGTTTTGCCTGAGCTTTAGTGTAAGAAATCTCCGGACCGTTGCGGCCGTCTTTGCGGATAACAACGACAGTTACCTTCTCACCGTCTTTTGGCAATTTTGTGCCGAATTCCTGAACCGGAATGCGACCTTCAGTTCTGTATCCGATATCGATGAATACATAACCGTCTGCCGTCTGAATTACAGTTCCATCTACAATCTGACCGTCTTCAATGTTGAGGCCTTTGAGAGACTCTTCTAATTGTGTCTGGATTGCTCCC
>CAMOEE010000113.1 GCA_946611835.1 uncultured Treponema sp.
AGCCGGCAAAACCTGTGAGACAGGTTTTGAGCGAGTCTCGGAAAAATCTGCGATTTTTCCGCATGTTTTTGGAGTGCAAGTAATTGACCTACACAATCGGCCAAATCGAGGAACTAACAAACATACGTCAAAATGTTCTCAGATACTGGGAGACCGTAATCCCGGGCTTCGCTCCCCGAAAAGACTTGGGTGGCCGCAGGGTCTACACTGAGCGTGACTTTGAAATCGTCCTTAGGCTCAAATATCTGATTTACGAACGGAAATTCACGATTGAGGGGGCAAGGAACGAAATCCTGCGCGAAAGCCAGGCTTATGAGAACAACGCCGAGGCAATGAACGCAATCCGTGAACTCCGCAGGGATCTCACCGAGCTATATTTTACAATCAAGAAGGCGAAAAAATGAGCGAAAGATTCACAAAAACAGCATCCGAAAAAGCTCCTGTCAAAGTTAGCCGGGCCAGGACTCATGCCCATCGAAAAGAAAATTCTCAAAAGCCAAAAGCGGCCTCAATCAGGCGGGAAATGTTCAAGGACGAAGAAGTGCCCGCCGAAAGCCGCAAGCTCATCGAAAACTTCGACAAAATCGTTTCTGAAGTCCGTGGCATGAGCGGAAAGCAAAAAATATCACTCTACGGGGCCATAAAAAATCTATCCCACCAGCTCACAGACGACAGAAACAGCCGCCGCCTGGGTTACATGAACGAAGCTCCATACATCAGTGCATACATCAACTATTTCATGTGGTGGAATCTCGTCCGTCTGACCAGGCTTTTCGCAAATCTTCCAAAAAGTGCATTCGCCTCTCTCGAAAAGTCAGAAAATCCTGTGGCCATCGATGTGGGAAGCGGAACCCTCACGGTCGTCATAGCGCTCTGGCTTGCCCGTCCGGAACTCCGCGGCAAAAAAATCACCTGGTACTGCATGGATTTGAGCCAGACAGCCCTTTCAGCAGGCGAAAATTTGTACCTCTCAATCGCAGCAAAGACAATCAGAAATAAAGAGGGGGCAGGTCTGCCCCCTGCGTCGCACTCCGTCGCGCCGACACCCCCATCTGCGGGGGACACCCCCGCAACGCCCCCTGCTGAACTCACCCCATGGAACATTGTTCGGGTAAAAGGAGCGTTCGGAACATCTATCAAAGAAAAGGCGGATTTCATCACCTGCGGAAATGTTTTCAACGAAATCATCCAGAATAATGAAATGCCGACTGACTTCCTGGCAAAAAAATACACCGGTGAAATTCTTTCTTACATCAAAAGCGAAGACTCCACCCTTCTTCTGGTTGAACCCGGAGACCCTCACTCGGCCCGATTTATCTCCCTCATGCGGGATGCCCTGATCCGTCAGAATTATGTGCCTGTCGCCCCCTGCCCTCACATAAAAAGCTGTCCGATGGCAGGCCGCACTAACGGCAGGACGACAAACGCTTACGGGAAAAACGCCAAATGGTGCAACTTTGCTTTTGATACGGATTCTGCCCCGAAAAATCTACTTAAACTCTCGGAAAAGGCAGGTCTTCCAAAAGAGAGGGCAAGCTTGAGTTTTGTGGTCGCAAAAAAGATTTCGGAAAATGAACAAGTAAAAAAAGCAGGAAGTGACAAGAGCACGGACAGCGCACAACGCCCCGAAAAGACATTCATCAGAATCGCCTCTGACTTTATCCGGCTGCCCGACCTTCACAAATCAGGCTACTACGCATGCAGCCAGTTCGGTCTTCTCCTTGCGATCGACGAGCACGGACTCCAGCCTAAAAACGGTGAGCTTTTGCAAATCAAAACCCCGGAAGACTTATCAGAGCGCGACAAGAAATCCGGAGCCATCATCGTAAAACTATAACCAGGCAAAAATTTGCGTTTTGACCGGGCCTATAATATAATCAATTTATGCACACAGCTTCACAACGCCCGCCGCTTTTGCGCATAATCATTCTCTGCATCTTTGCTGAAGTCCTCAATCTGGGTTTGCCATTTCTTTTTGGAGATCTTCTTGGTGTTCCGCTTTTTCTGGACACAATCGGCACGGTCTTCATCGTGTTTTACGCGGGACTAATTCCAGGTCTCATCGTCGGTGGGCTTTACAATATCCTAAGGCTTCTTCTCATGGTAAGCATCGGAAACCCGGTCTATCCCTGGGAAATGATGTACGCCTTGTGCGGCCTTGCCATCGCCTTTCTAACCTGGGCTTTATCATGGAAAAATACAAGCCTTTACCTCACAAAGGCACTCACTTTCCTCTATCTCATATTGATTTCTCTTATAACCGCGTTCGCCTCAAGCATGATTGGTGGCGCGGTTGAGGCTACACAGCGCATTCTTTTCGACAATCAGGTTTATGTTAATCCGGTCCGAAGCTTCATAATGGCATTCCTCGGCGAAAAAACCGGCCTCTACATCGCCTGCATGTTCGCAAGAATACCAATCACAGTCCTCGACCGCCTTATCAGCACATTCTTTGGGTTAATAGTCTATCAACTCGTCAGATGGTTTGAAATCCATCATGAATAAGGCTACAGCCTCACTTTAGGACTCGTCGCTCACTTCAAAAAGTGCATAAAAAAAGCCCGGTCGAGCCGGGCACTTCATTCAATCTTTATTTGAACAGTTTCTTGATTTCACCAGAATAAATTTCGTTGATTCTGAAGCGCATGATTTCCTGCTTTGCGGAAAGCTCAACGCCAACCTCAAACGGCTTTTCGAGCAGGGCGATTTTGTTAATTCGCTCGTACATTTTAAAGCCGTTCTTGGCATTAACACGGGTAGCAACTTCAGTTTCAATCAAATGCAAGACTTCTGCGCTCTTAACCATGTCAGAGTATTTTTTATAGGGAAGATTTGATTCCTTGCAGAAAGCCTCGACCTCGCTCTGCTCAGGAACAACGAGAGCCGCAAGATAACGCTGATCCTGTCCGAGGACAACAGCCGTCTGGATAAAGCGGGATTCCTGCATCTTCATTTCGATTGGAAGAGGCTCAATGTTCTCTCCGCCAGTCTGAACGATGGTGTCCTTCATGCGGCCCCGCAAAACGATTTCATTGTTGGCTGTGAGGCGGGCCAAGTCTCCGGTATCGAACCAGCCATTTTCATCGATTGCCTTTGCAGTGAGTTCCGGCTGCTTGTAGTAGCCCTTCATTACTGTGCCGCCCTTGATTTCAAGAACGCCCTTTTTGCCCCTTTTGAGTGGTTTTCGTGTGAGAGGGTCAACGACTCGGGCAGAGATTCCACGAACGGCAGAACCTACATTGCCGAGAACCGGGCGGTCAATCGGACGAACAGAGATAATCGGAGCAGTCTCTGTGAGGCCATATCCCTCGACCAGTTTGATTCCCACAGCCCAGAAGAATTTGTCTACTACTGGAGGCAATGCACCGCCACCAGCGACACCGGCACGGAAGCCAGTTCCCAGCATCTTCCTGATTTTTCGGAAGACAATCGCACCGCCCAAAAGCTTGATTGGGTAAAAAATAAGCCATGGGAGGACAAAGGCAGGCCACTGAAGCCAGCGCTTATCCATGCCGTAGCGGGTCGTGCGGTCAAAAAGAACACGGTCCAGCTTTGAGTGGAAAAGAGCGACAGTGACAAAGAAATTGAAGAGACGAAGGACGATTCCACCTGTTTTTCTCATGTTGCGGTAGATTCCGTCGTAGACAGCCTCGAAAACTCGTGGAACGGCCGGAAGTACCTGTGGATTGAGAGTCTTGAGGTCTGCGAGAAGAACCGGACCAACCGGCTTTGAATAGCAGATTGTCGCAGCCTGATTCATAACGACATATTCAACGGCACGCTGGAAGGCATGCCAGACAGGAAGAACCATTAGGCCGCGGTCACCAGGATGAAGGTAAATGCGCTCGCAGACTTCATCAAGCTGGGTGATGAAGTTTCCGTGAGAAAGCATTACGCCCTTTGGTTTGCCAGTTGTTCCCGAAGTGAAGATGATAGTGGCAAGGTCATCCCATTTACCCTTATCCATCTCCTCATCGACCTTACCAGGATTTGCCTCGTTGTATTTTTTTCCCTCTTCGATAATCTGCTCAAAAGAAAAAAGAGAGACTCCGGCAGCTTTTGTTGCCTCAATGTCTTTTTCTGTAGGATTTTCAAAAACAATCATCTCATTGACGAGAGGAAGCTTATCTTTTATTCCGAGGATTTTTTCAATCTGGCTTGAATTCTCGACGATTACCCGCTTACACTCTGCAAAAGAAAGAATGTACTCAAGGTCACCGATTGTAGCGTCACAACCACGAGGAACATCAATCGCACCCAGCATCATAAGGCCCATGTCGGCGTGCTCCCATTCCTTGCGGTTGTCGGAAATGAGGCCTATATGTTCCTCCCTCACGACTCCGTGAACCAAAAGACCGCCCGCAAAATTAACGGCAGTTTCATAAGCCTCTCGGTATGTCGTAGGCTCAAAATGGCCGTCCTTAAAACGACTCATCTGATAAGCAATTTCAGGATACTCTTGTGCCCTCTTTCTAAAAAGGCGTGGAAGTGTAGTTTCCATTAAAAACTCCAAAGTTCAAAAATCAATGTCTTAGCATTATAAAACAAGACAAAAAAAATTACTATATTATTAAAAATCAGGCTAAATTCATTTGCTTATTCCGTGATTCAACCTTAAAATAATTTAATGACATTTTAAAGGAAATCCGTATGACAAAACGAAGCCTGAATTATTACGGTTACACGCGCGAAGCCTATAAAGAATGTTCTTCATTGATTCGCAGCACGAACCGCAAGCACATCACAATCCTGAACACCTGGTTCCTTCTAATCAATCTTTTCTACCTCGTGTTTGCATCTCTCAATTTGTTTGGTGTCAACGAAGGCCAGGTACCTTTTTACACCACATACTTCGGAATAAGTGTTTTCTTTGAAATATGGCTTTTCTTTTTCCCCCACGCTGTCGAAAAGTTCAATTACTTTGCAGTTTTCGCCTCCATCTGGATTCTTCTTTCCTACGGAATCTTCTCTTCATTACTGCAGCCTTACATGCCCGCTACAATGTTCCTGATTGTCATGGTTCTTACCTCCCTTTCTTTCATCGGAAACATGGGTGTAATGGTCTTCTTTGCAATTTTAGGAAGCGGCCTTTTTCTCTGGAGTTCTTACCTCTACAAAACATTCTCAATCGCATATCATGACACATACAATATCATTGTAATCACTACTCTTTCAATCGCGCTCCACTACACATTCCAGCGCACCCGGGTATCGCAGTTCATACTTTACCAGAGGGACTTGCAGATTCAGAAAGAACTCGAGATAAAATCAAGTTTTGATTCGCTCACATCGCTCTTAAACCGGGGAAGATTCTTCTCAATCGCAGAAGAAATTATCAGGAAGAACGGCAGTAGTGATTACATGGTAATCACACTGGTTGATTTGGACGAATTCAAACAGATAAACGACAACCTCGGTCACCAAATGGGCGACAAGGTAATACAGACGGTCGGGAAAATCATCCTGCAGTCCATGAGTTTTTCACCGAAAGACAAATCTTCTATCACGGACTGGGATTTAACAGAAAAATTCAGTCTGGCAGGCAGGCTGGGTGGCGATGAATTCATTCTTCTTTTGAGGGGCTTCAAGTCACGGCAGGAGGTCACAGATTTCCTTAAAAAGATTCTTGAAAATCTGAACGCCGTAAGGTTTGAAGGACTGGAAGGCATACATGCCTCTTTAGGTGCCACAGAGATTTCTGGAACAAACATAGACATAGACAATGCCTACAAGCTGGCTGACGAAGCCCTTTACGAGTCAAAACGGGCGGGCAAGAATCAAATTCATTTCAGCTCTGAAACAATTTCAGGAGATGCATAATATGACATTCACATTATCTGATTCAGTAGTCCTAAACGAATATCTCATACTTGCAGGCATAATCCTGATGTTTTTCGATTTCCTGTTCTCGCTTTACCATATTATTTTCAAGAACGAGGCAATCCACGGAGACAGCAAGCTGACCTTCTCCACGAACATGATTCTCCTTGCTTTTGAAGTCATCTTTATATTTGGCTCCATGCTCATTTTTATGAGCGAAAGTCTTTCTTTCATTCTTTCCCTGCCCCTTGTCTGTACAGCTTTTGTATTCTCGCTTATGCTTGCCTGGGGCTGGATTCAAATGAACGGAATGCATCGCCGCTCAATGGAAATTCTTGAGACTCTTGTCGGTGTAATCGAAGCCGGTGACGAAAACCTTGACGGTCACTCACTGCATGTACAGAACCTCTCTATGCTGATTTATGATTATCTGCCTTATTACGAAAAGCGCAGCATAAATCCCACAAATCTGGAATACGCCTCTCTTTTCCTGGATATCGGTAAGCTGGGCATCCCTCGAAGCATAATCGACAAAAAAGGAAAACTCACTCCCCGCGAAAAAAAGCTGATTCAGCGGCATCCGGAAATCTGCGTCGAAATCTTCCAGAAAATACCGGCATTCACCCGAATCACCTACTGGGTAAAATATCATCACGAGCGGGTTGACGGAAGCGGATACTACCACATGAAGGGCGACGACATTCCTCTGGCCTCACGAATTTTAGCCGTTGCTGACACTTATTCCGCTATCACGATGGACCGCTCTTACAGGCCTTCCCTCACCTACGAAAACGCAATCTCAGAGCTTCGTCTTGTTGCAGGAAGCCAGCTTGACCCAAAATTAGTAGATATTTTCTGCTCAATCCCAAAAATGAAAGTTGCTAACTGTATGGTCGATGTAAGGAACAGAATGAAGAAATATCAGTCCGGAGATTTTAAATGGTAAGATTTCGCAAATACCGTTTATTGATGACAATATCATTTTTCTCATTCTGTCTCTGCTCATGCTTTAATAAGACATCACAAAAGCACTATACGAGCGAAAATCCAAGAGAAACGCTCACCCTGGCCCTGCGCTCAGGCACTTACTCAAGCGTAATCAAACAATGCGTAATCGACTTTGAGAAAAAATACAACATAAAATGCGATATCCTTGAACTGAGCGAGGACGCACTTCATCAGAATGTAGCGAATGACACAGAGGGCAAATACGATTTATGTATGGTTGACGGCTCATGGATGGCCGAATACACGGCAAAGGGGCTGCTTGCAAACCTCTCTCAATTCGGCTATGAGCTTGATGAGGACATCATTCCGGCCACAAAAACAATCTGCTACAAAGACGGCGATGTCTATCTCGCTCCTTATTACGGAAATGTAACGGTTCTTCTTTACAACAAATTAATGGTAAAAGAAGCAGGTTTCAAGCCCGAAGAAATTAATTCTGTCGAAGACCTGCTCAAGATATGCCGCTTCCAGAAAAAGCGACATAATCTCGGTTTTATGTTCCGTGGAGACACCGAAAACAATATTGTGGTCGATTTTCTGCCGATTCTTCTTTCAAGAGGAACCTATGTCGTTGACGAAAACAACAAACCTACAATTGATACAGAAGAATTTTCCCAGGCTATTTACATCTATAAATCGCTGATTAAAACAGGCAGGGCCGCCAAAAAGGACGACTTAATCGCCGCGATTGCCAACAAATCAGCTGCTTTCGGAATCGGCTGGCCTGGCTGGTACACGCCCACAAAGAATTCTTCAATGGACTACATAGCCCTCACCGGAAGATACAGGAACGACTATCCGGCCCACAACGCCAATATTTACGGAATCTGGACAATCGGGATTCCTCAGTCAAGCCGAAAAAAAGAATTCTCTATCCAGCTTTTGAATTATCTTATGGATAAGAATGTGCAAAAAAACACGGTTGCCTACGGTGGAGTTCCATGCCGATATTCCAGCCTCAGGGACCAGGAAATTCTCGCAAAGTTTCCTCAATACAAAGCCGTCTGCAGTGCTCTTGAAGGAGGAGTCTACCGCCCTGTAATGCAGGAATGGAGTCAGTTCTATACAATTTTGGGTAAAGAAATGCGGCTTATCATAAACGAAAACAAGCCTGTTCCCGACGCCCTGCAGGACGCTCAAAGAGAGCTGGAAGAAATGCTGAAAAAATAAACCACAGATGTCACAGACTACACAGATTGTTTTTCAATCTGTGCCATCCGTTAATCTGTGGTTAATAAATTTTA
>CAMOEE010000114.1 GCA_946611835.1 uncultured Treponema sp.
GCAATCCATTTGAGGTTCTTTCGGACTGACAGGCTTCCCAGCGTGAAATAGAAGGACTTTTCCTTTAATTGAGGAAGCCTGTCAAAAATTTTCTCATCTGCGGGAATTTCTTTGTAGGCACTTACTCCGCTGTAAACGACATGAATCTTATCCTGGCTTACATGATATGTGTCTGTAATAGTCTCCTTGGTGTATTCTGAGACCGTAAATACGGCCTTTGCCCGATTTGCGATAGTGCGGTACATGAAATTACTGTAAAATCTTACGATTTTGTCTCGTCGGGAAGTGAAATCCTGAGGATAAAGCTTGCAGTAAATATCATGGATAAATGAGAAGCCCGGCACGAAGAAAGGGCATGTGTTCGCATAATTCAGCGGAATTCGCTTATTTTGGATGACATATTTTTGAAAATGAACCTGAGTCCAAACAGTAAGTTGATTTGCATCTACGGGCAGAACGACAATCTTGATATTTTTCAGTTCAGGAAGATTTTTTGCGTTTTTTGGAACGACAAGTTCAAATTCGCCTGGCTGAACCATAAAATCAAGATATTGTGTAACTTCAATTGCAAGCCTTTCGATTCCCGTAAGGTTTCGGCACCATGATTCGCCGTTGATTGCGATTGTTTTCTTATTCATGTTAAATATACTCCTTTAGTATATTATATAATTTTTTTCCTGCATTTTCGACGGTAAGTTCATCCAGTAATGCTTTGGGCGAAGATACTTCTTTTTTTAGAAGTTCGTCCAAGTCAATGTCAGGCTCATCTGCATGAATGTAATAGGCCTTGTCGCCATAGATTTCTGGGAGACAGGTGGAATCAGAAATAATGATTCTTGCCCCGCAGCTGAGCGCCTCAAGCGGAGGAATACCGAAGCCCTCAAAATATGAAGGGAAAATAAAGGCCTTGCATTTTGACATTACGGCTTTTACCTCCGAGTCAGAAAGATAGCCCAGAAAAATCACATTTTTGGCTGTTTTTAGGCTTTCAAGTTCTTCGGGAATTACATTCTCAAGAATCTTGCCGGAAATCGCAAAGAATTCATTAGGATAAAGGGCAGCATGATTTGCAATCCATTTGAGATTTTTTCGGATAGAAAGGCTTCCGAGCGTAAAATAGAATTCCTTTTCCTTCAGAATCGGAAATTTCTGGAATACATTTTCATCAGGCCTTGTCTCAATGTATGATGGACTAATCCCATTGTAAATGACCTCGATTTTCTCCGGTGAAATATGATAGGTATCTATAATCGTTTTTTTTGTGTATTCTGAAACAGCGATTATTTTTTTTGATTTTTTTGCAATCCTTTTGTACATAAAGCAGTTGTATAGACGAACTTTTTTGTCCTGCTTTGTTGGAAAATCATTTGGAAAGAGTTTGCAGTAAATATCATGAATATATGAAATTCCTTGACAGAAATAAGGCGTTGCATTACAAAAATCAAGAGGAATGCCCTTATGAGTTCTGACATATTTCTGAAATACAAATTGCTGCCATTTTGGGAATGAATGAAGCTCGTAATCCAGCTTGACTAAGGCGATGTTTTTGACTTCTGGAACATTTCTTGCGTTCTTCGGGATAACGAGCTCAATCTCACCGGGAGCCGCGAGTTTATCAAGCACAGGTATTGTATCTCTAGCCACACGCTCAATTCCAGTGAGATTGTTGCAGTAGAATTCTCCGTTGATTATTATTTTCTTTTTCATATTAAAACTCCCATAATCTCACAGATTTTTCTTGCGGAGTCAGACCATGAATTCTTCGTTACCTCAGGAGGCAGGGGAATTGAATTCGTCTCCTTGAGCTTAATCCACTCCTTTATTTTTTCTGAAAAAATTGCCTCATCATTTTTGTTTTCTAAGTAAAAAGCCCTGTCGCCTGCAACTTCCCTGAAAATAGGAATATCCCTGAGTATCAGGGGCAAATTGTGTGAGGCCGCTTCAATGATAGGAAGACCAAAGCCCTCTGCTTCCGAGCAGAAAATAAGGGCAGAACTATCGCAGTAAAGTTCTTCAAGCTGCTCGTCTGAAATACCTGAATCATACCATATAAGATTCTTTCCGTAATTCGAAGAGCCTCGGATAAGCCGAAAAGTCTTTTCATTGTTCCATCCAGGCCTGCCCACTATGGTCAGCCGTGCGTTTACACCCTCGCTCCATAGTATTTCAAAAGCTTTCACAGCAAGGTCGTATCGTTTTCGAGGCTCAACCGTAGACACCATGAGAAAAGAAAGTTGCTCTGAATCAGTTTTCTTCTGAATATTCATGTTTTTGTCAAAGTCGTATCCGAGATATGAATAACCAAATTTTAAGGAGTTTAGTTTCTCTGGATAATGATTTTGTATCCAGTTTATTAAATCTTCTATCGTTGACTTTGAATTTCCGATTATTCCAGAATAATTGATTATAGTTTTCAGCCAGAGAGGGTAGTGTTTCCTCACTCCGGCGTCTACAGTCTCAGGGAAATTTATCGGAATCATGTCATGAATATAAAACCAGACAGGAATTCCAATTTTTTTCATTTTTTTAAGAAATTTCTTGTTGGATGGTATTAAAAAAATTGATAAATCCAGACCGAAAAACACATCTCCGGCAGAAACTTTTATCGCTCTGTTTGTACCGCATTCATAAAATCCGGCTCCATACTTTTTTGCAAAAACATCAACGACATCATAATTTTTTATCTGAGCATGAAAATAAGAGGCAATATTTTTTGTCACCCGCTGAACACCTGTTTTTGAATCCTTGAAATGCAGCTCAGTCATATCGAGGAAAAGTCTTGGTTTTCTGTGAAGTGCTATTTTTTCAACAAAAGAGATGTTGTTTTTTATTCCGATTAGAGGGAGAATGAAAATGTTTATGATTGATTGAATTGTCATATTGTTTCTCGTAATTAATAAAATTGCGTCTTATTTTTTTCCGGATGAAATATGTACTTTATGTAATTCTTTGTGTATTTAAATATCAGAGGATTAAGCCATAAAATTGCAGTTAATAGTTTCAGCACAAAAATACTTATAAAAGAACTTCCTGTTTTTTTGAAATACATAATTCGAGAAATTTTGCCTTGTATAGCAGCAAATGAAGCTTCGTTATGTACTAGATTTGTGGTTATTTTTTCAGCTGATTGCCCCTCCAGATGTATAATTTTTACACCATCAATGAGAATCCTTTTTTTATTTTCCTGTGACAGCTTATACTGCAAATATGTTTCTTCACAGTACATAAAGAAATCTTCATCGAAATAGGAAAAATTGTCATTTTTTAAGAATAAATCGGCTCCTGTTATGTAGTCAACTTGTCCTATAATTTTTTCACTTTTTTCGTTTTTGTATTCAGGAAGATTTTTCTTGAATAGTGTGTGAAAAAAAAATTGTTTCATAAAACCGTATATATTATGCGTTAATCCTGATATATCCGACTTGTAATCTGGAAATAAACCTCCGGAATGTATTGTCTCCTTGTTTATATTCAATAAATTTGCACCAAGCGCACCAATAGAATCTTTTTCAGGCGAATTTTCCCAATAATCAAAAAAAATCTTGACCGCATTATTTAACAAAATCGTATCGCTGTTGAGATAAAAAATATATTTTCCTTTTGCAATCGCAAGTCCCCGATTATTCGCAGCCCCGAAGCCAAGATTCGCATTATTCTCAATCAGAATTACCTGTGGAAAATTATCTTTAAGCATTTCAATTGAGCCGTCTTTTGAGCCATTATCGCTTACGATAACTTCAAATGAAATATCTTTTGTCTGCTCATAGATTGAGTTGAGGCAGTCTGCGAGAAGCCTCTTTGTGTTGTAGTTTACGATTATGATTGAAACATCCATTTATGTTGTTAATCCTTTGCACCAATATATGATAAAATCTTATTGTTTATTTTTTTTCCAGCTTTTCAATCTTACACTCATGCTTTTTTGTCTTTTCGTCGTAGTTGATTCCAACAAAAAGAAGATTGCCAGAGTAATGCGACAATGAATCAAAGTATTTTTTTTCTTTGATTTGGCTGATTGCGCTTTCTGCACAGTCGTTCCGCTTTAATTCAATTATCATGGCAGGCATGTTTTCAACAAAGGGAATGAAGACTACATCTGCGAAATCTTTTCCTGAAGTCATTTCTTTAATGACCGTGTATTTGTTAAGTGCATAGATGTACGAAAGATAAATGGCCGACTGCAGGGCATCTTCATTGTTGTAGCTGCGGTTACTTGTTACATGAATATGGCTTTCGTCCAGGGCCTTTGCAACAGCTTCTTCGTTTCCGCTGAGCGTCTCATTCAAAAGTTCTTTTGAGCCTTGTATGATTTTATTTGTGACAGCATATTCTTTGTTCGTCTCAATGGCGTTGAACCATTCCTGTCTGACTTCCTTGTTTGGTATGCGGCAGGTTGAATCTTCCTTATTGTATGCAAGGTAGCCAAGATGAATGAGGTAGGTGAATGCATCACTTCTGGTTGAAAAATCGGTCATTGTGTTCATGTAGCGGGTAACGTTTACATCTACGCTTTCTCCTGAGAGCATTCGGATAATATCATCTTTCATGCCCTCGAAATTTTCCTGAATGCGGTCGGAGATAACTGCGTAGGTAGAGGTCTTTCCCCAGTAATTTGCAAGATCCCTGTACATCAGCGATTTTACCACCGATTCCGGATTGTAAATTTCAATTCCCTGCTGACTGTAGCCGTCGTACCAGCGTTTGTATTCATCAAAATCCGCATTGTATTTTTTACAGAGAGCCCGGACTTCGTCCCCGGTAAAGCCGATGTATTCAGCAAGCTTGTCGGCATTTAGGATAGTGTATTCCTCAAAGTTGTTGAGCTTGGACTGAACCCTGTCGCGCACGATGGGAAGTATACCTGTAAGATAGGCGAGGGCAATTGCCGGACGCACGGTGTCGCTCTTAAAAAGACCGTTTAATAAATCAAGATACTGGGTAAAGAGAGATTCAGAAACATTTTCCCGCACAAGAACATCATATTCGTCCATGAGGATTACGAATTTTTCTGAGGTGGCAGCGTGAACCTTTAGGATGCAGTCTGCGATTGAATCGTATTCATCAAATGAAATTGACGAAAATTGCTCCTGCATTTCTGCGCGAATACTTTTTGTTATTTTTATTATCAGGTGGTCTTTATCCAAAGCATTGCGGTATTCGCTGTTTACATCAATTTTTATCACATTGAATTTATTGAGATACTGCTCAAAAGTGTTGTCAGAAGCAATCTTATAGGGCGCAAACACATCTTTTGAGTTACAGCCCTTTGAGTAGTAGGCTGCAAGCATGTTGTTGGCAAAGGTCTTGCCAAAGCGGCGGGGGCGGGAAATACAAAGATACTTGTTGTCACAGTCAATAAATTTGTTTAAAACGGAAATCATCTGTGTCTTGTCAACATAGATTTCCCGCTTCAAAGTTGATTTGAAATTCTCGTTGTCTGGATTTAAGTAAATTCCCATTATTTACCTCTGTTGTTAGTATAGCATTGGTTTTGAATTTGTTGAATGGGGGAGAGGACAGGCGGAGAATATGCCCCGCCTGTCCTCGCTTTTTTACGCTACAGTTACCACATCGCTGTAGGTGTAGACAGGTTCCTTGCGCTTGGTAGAACCGTTCACATAGTTTGACTTAATGACAATCCGGTAGGCTGTGCCAGAAACAGCTGTATCGGGGAGGTAAAAGTCAATCTTTTTTGGCGTGTTCTGACGCACGAGCATCGTACAGTCAATCCATGAAGATTCGTCATCCGAAACTTCGCCTTTTTCGTCAGCGGAGGCGAGGAAAAGACCGCAGTTTTCGTCCGTACCGAGTTTAAGACGCTTGCCTTCAAGGATGACATTTTTTCCTGCTGTAAGGGTAGTGGATTCTTCACCAGTAAACCAGTTGAAGATTTTTGTGATGGCAGAAGCTGTGTCAGAGAGTACAACTTTACCAATAGAGACATTGGAGATTGATTCTTTGAGCACCTGGCTTGCAGAAAACTTTACTGTAAGAGACAGCTCTGAAATATCGCTTGCAGAGTCACTTGCGACGCTTCCGCTTGCCCCGATGTAGAGCTCGCCCAAGTCAAGGAGATTCACAGCTTTGCCTTCTTTTAAGGCCGCAAGGATTTCCCGCTTGATGTAGCTGATTCCGGTGTTAATGATGATTTCATCAGCTCCGGGATTTTTCTGCTGCACGCGGGAAACTAGATTCTCCATGCTAAGAACATCACGTTCAAAACGCCCATAGAACTTTTTGCCCGTGCCAAAAGGATTGGCATACAATGTAAGACCGCCGTTGCCATCCTTGCCATTGAAAGAAGTTTTTATTTCTTCCATATTTAATCCTTCCGAAAGTCAGCCGAATCAAGACTTCCGGCTCGCTCCGCTTATGTTTTTTGGGAGCAAAAAATATTCTTTGACACATACGGCGGATCTGTGCTATAATATCAACATTCTACTGGTGATATGTCTTTCACAGACGTGTCAAACCAAGTTTGTATGCTTCCTTCAAGAATGGTACTGCGAATACCTTTCTTTGAAAGGGGCATTTTTTTTTTGCCCTTAAGCCTTTAATCCCTATGCGTACAATACACTATCTGTAAAACTATGTCAACTCTATATTAAAGAATTTTACGAATTTAACCGATAATAATGTAACTTTTCACAAATATCGATGTTATTTCAGTAATAATCTGTATTTTATTGACATTTATAAGAAGATGTGATTAACTAGTGCAACACTATCTTATAAAGCTCTATAAAAGGGCGTTATTACCGTTGCTAAGACCATCTTATGCACTTGTATAACGCATTGATTAAAAAATCTTGCTGAAACTCGTTTTGTCAGCCAGTTATCAGGAGCTGTTATGTTATTGAATTTTTCATGCTCAAATGTACGGAGTATCCGCGACAAAGTTACGCTCGACCTGCGGGCAAATACTGATGACACTTTTGAAAATACGCTTATCCGCTTCGAAAACGAGCGGGTAAATCCTGCCTGCACAATTTACGGCTCCAACGCAACAGGGAAGACAAGCGTCCTTACGGGAATGGCGAACATGCAGGGAATGGTGCTTACCAGTCATGTGCTTCAGCCGGGAAGCCTGTTACCCCGGGCTCCCCATCGTTTGGCTTCTGATAAGCCGACTGAATATGAAATGGAGTTTGTATGGAAGAAAACACGCTATATGTACAAGTTTTCCTACGATACCCAGAAAATAATAAAGGAAAGTCTTGCTTACGCCCCAAACGGCAGGATGGGGGTGATTTTTAGCCGGGAAGGAATGAAGGTCAAGGTCTCAGAAAAATTCAGCCGCATAGAAAGCATGTGCAAAGAAAAACTCATGCCGAACAAGCTGGTCTTAAGTCTGGCGGTAAACAACCTGAACTATGAGGAACTTTCAAATGCATATCTTTTCTATAGCGAAGGACTTGTCGTCTTAATGAATGAAAACAACAACTGGCTTGAGTATTCGGTAAGCAAGATGGAGCACGATGCATCCATAAAAAAAATGTTCCTGGAATTTATGCGTAAGACCGGCAGTGATATCGTTGACATAAAACCAAAATCAGAACAGCGTCTTATGACGGCCGCAGAGATTCCTCCGGACATGCCGCCCGCCATTCGTGCCATGGTCTTAAATCAGCCG
Organism: uncultured Treponema sp.; assembly: GCA_946611835.1. Taxonomy (GTDB): domain Bacteria; phylum Spirochaetota; class Spirochaetia; order Treponematales; family Treponemataceae; genus Treponema_D. Next base: position 7,634 of record CAMOEE010000114.1, read on the forward strand.
GTGCTTACCACTTCGGTAAAGACAATTTATAAGGGATTTTCCCTTGATCTGGTAGAAGAGTCAATGGGAACGCAGAAGCTCATAAAGCTTATGTGCCCGATTATGGACATCTTTCAGAAGGGAAAGACCTTTGTTTGCGATGAAATTGAATGTCATTTGCATCCGCTGATTGTCCGGCAGCTCGTCACACGCTTTATAAGGGGGAAGGTGAGCGATGCCCAGATTATCTGCGCTACCCACAATGTTGAGATGCTTGACCTGAATCTTTTCCGCCGTGATCAGATCTGGTTTACCGACATCAATCCCGACTACCACCGCACCACACTAAAAGCCCTTTCTTCCTACCAGTGCCGCAAGGACGAGAATGTACAGCGTAAATATCTGGAGAGTAAGTATTGCCGTGTGGC
>CAMOEE010000115.1 GCA_946611835.1 uncultured Treponema sp.
CTTACTAACCACTTGTGTTCAATCTTCTTGCCAGGTGCAATTGGTACATACAACTGTTTGATTATGCGCGGCTTCTTTGAGGGTATCCCAGAGTCTCTTAAAGAATCAGCTCGAATCGACGGTGCTGCTGAATGGTATGTTCTTATTTCAATCATTCTTCCATTGTCAAAGCCAATCATCATGACAATCGGTTTGTACTACGCAGTTGGTTACTGGAATGACTTCATGCACGCCTTGCTTTACTTGACGGAGTCGTACCTGCAGCCACTTCCAATCCTCACACGAAACATTCTTTTGGGTGCTTCAATGAGTGAAACATTGGATACCGGAACTGCATTCGGTGCCGCATCTATCGCTTCTATTAAGGCTGCTTGTGTATTCTTGTCAGCTATTCCGATGATGCTCGCATATCCGTTTATCCAGAAATACTTTACTAAAGGTACTATGCTTGGTTCTGTTAAGGGCTAAGTTTAAATAAAAAATTAATTTCATTGTTTTCAAAAGTAAGGAGGAAAAAATGAAAAAGTTAATGAAGGGCGTTGTTGTCTCTATGGCAGCAGTCGCAGCATTGGCTATGGTGTCATGTGGCGGCGCAAAAAAATCAAGCGCAGTTGACATTGAGCTTTGGTATGGTGCAGCAGCATCAGAAGCAGGTCCAATCCCAGCTGACTGGGTTGGATACCAGATTGTAAAAGATAAGCTTGGAATTAACCTCAAACTTACAAACTTGCCATCATCAGAGGCTGATCAGAACACAAAGATCAACGCTGCTGGTGCTGCAAATACATTGCCTGATATTTTCATGGTTTCAAACGAAGTATTCTCTACTCTCGTTTCTAAAAAATTGCTCGCTCCTGTAGATTCAATGTATGCAAAAATGCCAAATCGTACAGCTAAAATGTACGACAAAGACTCACGTGCATTCACAACTATCGACGGACACTCATATGCTCTCGCTCAGCCGGGCTCAATCGTTCGCAACGAAGGCGTTCTTATCCGCAAAGACTGGTTGGACAAACTTGGTCTCAAAGTACCTAAGACAACAGACGAGTATCTCGCTGTAATGAAAGCTTTCACAGAGAAAGATCCTGATGGAAACGGCAAGAACGACACATACGGATACGGTGCATTCCTTGAAGTTTCTGCTCCAAACGAAGGTCTTGGACGACGCCTTGACCCAATCTTTGGTGCTTTCGGTGTAGCTGGTACATGGAACCTCGCTTCTGCTAAAACAGCTGGTCTTAACATCTACAAACCAGAGTACTATGACGCAATGGTATTCACAAAATCAATGGTTGATTCAGGTGTTATGGATCCAAACTGGTTGGCTTACAAAAAGGATGACTTCCGTGCTGCATGGAAACAGGGCCGCTTTGGTATCATGCGTGAGCAGAATGCTGCTTATGCTAACCAGGGTAACTACGCTCCATTCGATAACAACTTCCCAGAGGGTGAGTGGGTTATCGTTGAGCCTCCAGTAGGACCAAAAGGTCAGTCTTCAGCTGGTACATACTCACAGGCTTATCGTATGTATGCTGTTTCTACAAAGGCTGCTAAAGAAGGCAAAATGGACAAAATCGCTGAGCTCCTCGAATGGATGTCTTCAGACGAAGGATACTACCTCCTTGGTTGGGGTCAGGAGAATGTTAACTATGTATTCGACAAGAACGGTGTTCCAACAACTACTGGTCTTGCTGATCCATCAAAGGGCTATACAGAATCAGCTATGATTCCTCTTACACAGCTCCGAAACATGGTTTACTACAATGGCGATGTTGAGTTGACATCACGCTACCCAACATGGTACTCAAAGAACGGAAAAGAGATGTCTGCACTTAAAGCACTCCGCGAAATGCAGGCTAAATCTTGGACAGCTTGTATTGGTCAGGACAAAATGCCAAAACCAAATGCAGATGTTAAACGTTTCTACGAGCAGGGTGTTGTTGAGTTCATGACTGGAAACCGCGCTCTTAACCCAACAGAATGGCAGAAATTCCTCGACGAATTCACAAAGATTGGTGGAAAAGAGTGGGAAGAGGCTGGTCTCAAAATTGCTAAAGAGCAGAACCTCCTCAAATAATTTAACCTAAAAGGTTAATTGAGCGGGCACTGGAGAAATCTGGTGCCCGTTTTTTTGTGGGAAAATCTTCAAGTTTTCAACAAGTTACCCACAAAATGTGTAAAAAATGTGGAAAACTATAGTAAATTTGTTAAAAAATCGTCCGAATTTAGACCTGTTTTCCACATCAGACCACTAGTTTTCCACAAAATTTGTCAAGTTTTCAACATCTAGACTTTTCATTTCTTCTTCTATAATATTTCAAACATGAAGAATGATATTAGAAATGAACTGGCCGTTTGCGGCTTTGAAGCTGTAAAAGCTCTTGTAAAATGTAACCCTCAAAAAATCACCAGATTTTACTATACCCGTGACAGAATGATGGATTTCAAGGATTTGTTTAAATCCCTGGCAGAAAGAAAAGTGCCATATAATAACATTTCCGAAGGGGAACTCGAAAAACTCAGCGGAACTGTTCATCATCAGGGGGTTGTTGCTATGATTCGACAGCCTGAGATTCCACATTTGAATACTGATATAACAGACAGCTGGCTTCATAATAAAGAATCTGCAATCTTGCTTGACCGTGTTGGAAACGCAAATAATCTCGGTGCCATTGTACGAAGTGCGGCATTCTTTGGCTTTAAGAATATCGTAATTCCTCTTGATGAGGCACAATCATCCGTAACTACAAGCTCATATCGTGTTGCTCAGGGGGGAATGGAATTCGTGAATGTCTATTCGATTCGTTCAATAGAAAAGCTTCTTATTGCGATGCAGGGAAAAATGCTCCGTTTTGGTACAGATGTCCGTGGTAAAACACCTGTCGAAAAAATTCCGGAACTGTGCAACGAAAAGAAAAAGCCAGCTTTAATCGTTCTTGGAAACGAAGAGCACGGAATTTCAGGAATTGTAAGAAAAAATTGTGATGAACTGGTTACGATTCCCTTTGCTCTTGATTTAGACGAAAAAAAATCGCAGCTGATTGAGAGCCTTAATGTGGCTCAGGCAGCTGCGATTGTTTTGTATGAGACCCGGAAATTAGCGGTTCATCTCTGATTGTTTTTCGGTGGCATGATGCGCTTTGATGATTGAGCTGATCTCATTGAAATCAGAAAGCGGCAGGTCACCGAAGATTGTATTTTTGGTTGCACAGGTGGCGTTTCCGAATTCCATGGCCTTTTTAGGGTCATTGTATTTTAAGAGGCCAAAGATAACGCCTGCACAGTATGCATCACCACTACCAATTCGGTCTACTACATCGATATCCTTGTATGGAGCTTCAGTGTAGAATTTGTCTTCTTTTTTTGAATAAACCAAAGATGTGAAAGAATGTACCTTTGGGCTGATAACTTCGCGCATTGATGAGGCAATATATTCAATGTTGGGGAAGTCCTTGCAGAATTCCCGGTGCATGTCCTGAAGGGTACCTGTTTTTGCGAACATTCTTCGGCAGCTTTCCTCGGAGATGAAGAGAATGTCAACGAAGGGAAGAATCTGCTTGATTGTGTTGCGGGCTGTTTCCTCGTCCCAGAGATTTGCTCGATAGTTTACATCAAAAGCGATTTTTGCACCTGCTGCCTTGAATTTTTTTATCATTTCGATGGCGAGCTTGCGTGTATTTTCGCTGAGTGCAAGTGTGATACCTGATGTATAGAACATGCGGGTCTTTGTGTAAATGTCTTCTGGGATTTCAGAGGATGAAATCTTTGTGATTGATGAATTTTTACGGTCGTAAACAACTGTTGGTTTGCGGGGGTATGCGCCGTTCTCGTAATAGTAAATACCCACACGAGCTTCTGGAGAGTCGTCAAAGATGATGTAATCGTCGCTTACGCTTGAAGCACGGATGCGGTTTTTGATAAAAGTACCAAGCTGATTTTTTGGGAGGCGGGTGATAAGACCTGTTCTGAGACCCAAAAGCGAGACACCCGAAGCGACATTAAGTTCTGCACCGCCAGCGTGTTTTTTGAAAGAATCGCTCTTGCTAATCAGTTCGTTTACCGAAGGTGAAAGACGAAGCATGATTTCGCCAAATGTAATCAAATCAAATTCTTTATGTTCCATAAAATCTATTTTAACTTTTTATTGTCGGTAAAACAAGGGGAAATCAATTCATTTTCGGGTTTTATCTTCCGATAATAGAAGTATGAGTGAAAAGGGAAAGAATAATAAGAAAAAAACAGGACTGGGTCTTGCAATCTGGATCCTGCTTTTTTTGATTATATTGATTGTTTTTTTGGTCAAGCAGGAAGAAATTAAGGAAAATTTTGATAAATCGGGTGCGACTGCTCTCATTGAAAAGAAAATTGGAAAAGACATTTTTGATGATAAGAAAGCTGACTCCAAGGATAGTGGAAGCAAAGATACTGTTATCGAACTGAATTTGAAGAAGAATGAGCAGGCAAAAAAGTCAGAGCAAAAGAAAATAGAAGAAGCGCAAAAGACTGAAAAAACTTCTGAAAAGCCCCTTCAATCTGAAAAAAGTATTCAGACAGCAGCTAGCGATGAGAAGAAGACTGAGGTAAATCAGAAACCGGCGGAAAAATCTGTGTCAGCTGGAAAAACTCAGGAAAAAAACGAAGAAAAAACTGAAGAGCAAAAAACTGTGCAGGCAACAAAGCCTCCTGTTCAGACTGCTGAAACTGCAAAGACAGAAAAGTCTCTTCCCCAGGTTGCTCCTGCAGCAAACACGACGAAATCTAAACTTTGTTTTGTGGCGATTGACAGCGACGGTCTTGTAATACGAAAAGAAGTGACCCGTACAGTTTCAAAAGATTCCCCGCTTTTGGAAACGATACAATCTCTTTTAAAAGGACCTTCTTCGACCGAGGCGAGTACAGGCTGTAAAAGCTATATTCCGTCAGAAAGTCAGATTCTCAGTGCTTCGGTCAAAAATGGTGTGGCTTATTTGAATTTTAATGAGGAATTTCAGTTTAATCCTAACGGTCCTGATGCGGCTAACATCCAGCTTATGCAGATTGTGTACACCGCAACAAGTTTTTCTACGGTTAAGAGCGTTCAGTTTCTGATTGAGGGAAAGAACCAGCAGTATTTGACCGAGGGCGTTTGGATTGGAAGCCCGTTAGGAAGAAACCGTTTCTAGAAGAGTGCGGATTAGCACTCGTTTTACTCAAAAGACTCAATAATCGAATCGAAATATTTTTTGTTTGGCTCATAAGCTCCGGCATAAACTACAAGAGTGAAGAGTGCGGCAGTTTTTGAGTCAATCTCGCGCAGATATTTAAAATCATAAGTGTATGAATCATTCTCTGCGTGGTATGAAACCTGTGTGAAAAGCGTTCCGTTTCCTTTGGTTTGAATCTGCTGAGTTCCCCAGTTTGGATAAACCAGTTCATTTCCCAAAAGAAGCCTTCGTTTGAGAATTTCAATTTGATTATCTGCTTCTGAGCGTACTTCGTTGACCGTAAAGAATCCGATATCGCCCAAAGTGTAGAAATTTTCAGCAACAGAAATCCATGATGAATCAAGTTTTGCCTTTAACTCGGTGGAATCCTCGGAAGCTTTGTAGATTAAGTCGAATTGTTTGGCTTTTTTATCAACCTTATATTTGTGAGCCTTATCAACAATTTTTTCATCAAAGCCGATGAATTTGGCAAAGCTCTGGTCGTTTGAAGATTTGAGGGAGCCTGCAGTTACAATCTGAAGAATTGTCTTGTTATCAACGGATTCGATTCGTTCCAGATTGAAAATCGGGATAATGGGATTGAAATAAATAGTGACATCCCCGCCGAACTGCATGAAGTTCTGATAATCACTTTTACATTCATTGACCTGACCAATCTTCTGACGGCGTGCAGTCATCTCATAGAAAAAATCGTGGATATAGTTGATTAAATCTGTATCTTCAGGAGAGATGCTGGTGAGAATTCGCTCTCCTGTAAGCTCAAGATTTTCTTTTTCCGGGTCAACGGAAAACAAAATGTGAATATTCTTCTCTGGTTTATAAGATTTTCCCTTGCCGGTTGCCGGAGCATAATATCGGAGTGCATAGGTTGATTCATCATAGTAAAGGATTCCGATATAAGACTCGCGCTGGAAACTTGTGTCCTGATAAAAAACATATTGACCTGAAAAATCAGGAAGGGAAGGAGTTACAGAGGGGAGTGAAAAAATAAGTGAAAGTGGAAAAAATAAAAGTGAAAATGTGGAAATTAATTTTCTGATATGCTTTAACATGGTGATTCCTTGGAATGGTGCAGGATGGGGGCGTTGCGGGGGTGCGGTTCAGGCATAGCCCTTACCGAGACTCGTCTACAAACTCGTCTTACGAGTTTGTTCGCCTAATGGCGACCGACTCCCTACCCCGCAGAGAGGGTAGCGTAAATACCCGAACGGAGCGGAGAAGGCAGAGCTTGCTCGGACTTCTCCAGCGTAGTGAGTGGTATTGGAGCGAGGGGGAGACCTCCCCCTTTGCATCCTATCCGTTCAATCTAGCTAATTCTGCTTTAACATACTCTTCGGCTTTTTTTGCGGCTTCTGTTGCTGGGACAAGCTCGGCTTTATCGGCACTTCTTGGCTTGAACTCGACATTCGGAAGATTTTTGTCACCAACTGTGATTCTAAGCGGAATTCCGATAAGCTCCATGTCGGCGAATTTAACGCCCGGGCGCTCAGCACGGTCATCAAGAAGGACTTCGATTCCGGCAGCTTTGAGAGCTTCGTAAATCTTGTCGGCTTCTTCTTTCATTGCACCTTCGTAGCGGATTGGGACGATACAAACCTGGAAAGGAGCCACTGTCATCGGCCAGATAATTCCGTGGTCGTCGTTGTTTGCCTCGATGATTGAAGCGAGAGTGCGGTCAACGCCGATTCCGTAGCAGCCCATTGTCGGGGTTGCAGGCTTTCCGTTTTCGGCAAGGAAAGTGACCTTCATTGATTTTGTGTATTTCTGACCTAGCTTGAAGATGTGACCAAGCTCATTTCCCTTTTTCTGGTAGAAAGTCTCACCACAGCAGGCACATTTGTCGCCTTCTTTGACCAGGCGTACATCAGCGTTGAGGAAGGCTTTGAAGTCACGGACAGGCTCGACATGTTTTACATGATAACCATTTTTTCCGGAACCTGTGATTGCGTCATGCATGCAGGCTGTACCGTCTTTGATTACAGAATAGTCAACGACGAGAGGACATTTTGAAGTCATTGGGCCTACAAAACCATGGCCAGCCTGAGCGTACTCAAGGATTTCTTCGTCTTCGGCAAGAACGACTTCGCTTGCTTTGAGAAGGCCTGCGAGTTTTGCTTCGTTTACATCCAGATCGGCACGGATACAAACGCAGACATAAGAAAGAGGATAGTAGTCACCGGCTGGATCTTTGACACGCTTCCATTTTTCTGTTCCAGGAAGGCCTGTGTAATCGAGGGCTGAGTTGATTACACGATAGATAAGGCATTTAATGAACATTTTTGGAGACTCGTCGAAGAATTTTTCCATATCTTCGATTGAGAAGACATTGGGAGTTTCGACAAGTTCGTATGCTTTGTCTGTTGCAGGAACTTTTTCGCCTTTTTTGTTTGTTGACTCGTCGTTTGCACAGGCAGCCTTCTCAGCATTTGCGGCGTATCCGCATTTTGGACAGATGATGAGTGTGTCATCCCCGATTGGTGACTCAACCATGAATTCTTCTGAGCCGTTACCGCCCATTGCACCAGAGTCAGCCTTTACAGGAATGATTTTGAGCCCCAGGCGTTTGAAAATCTTGTGGTAGGCCTTTGCATAAGCGTCATAAGTCTCGTCCAGTGATTCCTGAGTTGCGTGCATTGAGTAGCCGTCCATCATGATGAACTCCCGGCCACGCATTACGCCGTATCGGGGACGGATTTCATCGCGGTATTTTGTGTTAATCTGATAGAGGTTTACAGGAAGCTGCTTGTATGACTCAAGACCGTCACGAACGATTGCAGTGTAAGCTTCTTCGGCTGTAGGAGAGACAACCAT
>CAMOEE010000116.1 GCA_946611835.1 uncultured Treponema sp.
TCTTTGCCGCTTCCAGAATCATGTAAGCGTCTTCCACAGATATAGCCTTCGGCTCTTTTGCAGGGCCGCTAGCACCCTTCTTCTTTGAGCCACCGAAACTCTTGAAAAGGAGTGAAGCAAATGTGCGGTTCATAGCCTTACACATAATCAAGGTCAAAATCAAGCCGGAAGCACCGACCAGACATCCTGAAACAACCAGAACCGTGTTGTTGATTGCAAAACCAGCAAAAGCAGCTGCCAAGCCAGAAAGCGCGTTCAAGAATGAGATGATAACCGGCATGTCACCGCCACCGATTGGGATAACCATGGTGAAGCCCAAAAGGAGGAAGATTGCTGTACAAGCGATTACGCCGCATTTTTCAATTTCTGCGAATCCAAGAGGATTTTCAGCAGTGAAGAATGAGTAAGCGATGATTGAAACCAGACCGAGTACGCAGAGAACACCGTTCAAAGCGTTCTTAGCAGGAATTACCCAGCCTTTGAAAGTCATTTTTCCGCTGAGTTTTCCCCAAGCAACCAAAGAACCAGTGAAAGCAACAGCACCGATTGCGATAGTCAAACCAAGTGAAACAGCTGTGAAATAGTCACCTTTAGGAGCTGCGATGTACTGAGTCAAGGCAACCAGCAGAGAAGACAAACCACCGAAACCGTTGAACAAAGCAACAAGCTCAGGCATTCCAGTCATCTGAACTTTCTTTGACCAGATTGCACCGATAACCGTACCGATAAGAACAGCCGCGATAATCCAGCAGTAGCCGTTTGAAAGGAGAGGGTTTCCGCCCCAGGCTGCAGCATCCGTAGAGAAAGCTGACATAACATCTTTCTGAATAAGAACTGTCACCACAGCAACCAGCATACCGATTGCAGAATAGAAATTTCCCTTGCGGGCAGTGGCAGTTTTTCCCAAAAGTTTGATTCCCCGGATAAAGAAGATGCAGGAAATCATGTACAATACTTTAATCAATGTGTCGTTCATCTCTGCAACTCCTTATTTCTTTTTTGAGTCCTTTGTCTTGAACATACCAAGCATTCGGTCAGTAACCATGTAACCACCGATTACGTTGATAGTAGCAAAAACAATAGCGAGGAAGCCAAGAATAGCTCCAACCTTACCGCCGATTTTTACGGCAGCGGCAGTGATAGAAATGGCACCTACAACAGTGATACCAGAAATAGCGTTTGTTCCTGACATAAGCGGCGTGTGCAGCTGTGAAGGAACTTTTGCAATCAACTCCAATCCAAGGAAAGCAGCGATTACAAATACGAAAATAAGCATTATATCCATAATTTTCTCCTATTTTTTTTGCGTTCCCCCGCTACGCGGGGTCGGGCTTTTCGCACTTCCGCTTTCGCTTCATACCGCAAGCGGTACTGCTTCGCAGGTGCTACAATCCCTAACGCATGGAACCACAAATCCATCCGTGGATTTGTGGATTCCTTGCTTTTGCCCTACATCCTGTAGGGGATTTATTTTAAATCAGAAAGTATCGAACTCACCAAGTCTCTCAGAAACTCGCGGTTTTCAACATCCTCAACAAGAAGCATTTCCTTTGCCCCATCGTAGGGAAGTTCCCGCTTTGCTTCCGGCATTTTCGCAAGCGCAGATTTCGTTGGCTTTACCAAAAATCTGTCATCGTAGATTCCGCCAAAAATCTTCCCGTCGCAGTACAGAATGTACTCGCCCATCATCTTGCGGCTGGTGATTCCGTCCACGAGTGAAAGCTGGTCAATGATGAAGTCAAAATACTCTCTAGAAGAAGCCATGTCTAAGCCTTATGCTTTAAACCGCTCATGAATAATCTGTCCGCCCTGTGTGAGCAAACAGCCCTTCATGATGTCATCTTCCATGTTGACCTTGAACTCTTTTGCTTCCTTGTCGTAGAAGCCTGCATGTGTAAGGAAGGCCGTGATGTTTCCAGAGAACATCTTTGAAGCATCATAGGGAACCTGACGCTCAAGCAAGTCACCAGACATGATTGTAACGCCGTTCTCGGTAACCACATTCTCAAAGAGTTTTGAGCCTTCGACATTGCCGCCTGTAGAGCAGGCCATATCAACGACGATTGAGCCCGGCATCATGCGGTCAAGGACATTCTTTTCGATAAGGCGGGGAGCCTTGCGACCGAATACTTTTGCCGTTGTGATGACGATGTTTGCCTTTTCACAGACCTTAGCCTGGGCTTCCTTCTGTTTTGCAATCTGCTCAGGAGTAAGCTCTTTTGCGTAGCCCTGAGCAGTCTGACCCATTTCACCCAGGTCAATCTTAACGAATGAAGCACCAAGGGACTTAACCTGCTCTTCAACGACAGGGCGTGTATCGAATGCGTCAACACGGGCACCCAAACGTTTTGCAGTAGCGATTGCCTGAAGACCTGCAACGCCGACACCAATAATGAAAACACGGGCCGGGTTGATTGTTCCTGCAGGAGTAACCATCATCGGAAGGATTTTGGGAAGTTTAGCAGCCGCATTCAAAACTGCGACATAACCAGCAAGGGAAGTCTGTGATGACTGAACATCCATCTTCTGTGCGAGAGTGCTTCGAGGAATCATCTCAAGCGAGACAGCCTGCAATCCCTGGGAAGCAAATTTATTAAGAAGCTCTTTTTCATTGAAAGGATCAAGATAGCTCAAATGCAGCGTGCCCTCTTTGATACCCTCAATGGATTCCGGCTTCATAATTCGGACGATAATTTCTGAGTCCGAGTAAGCATCTTCTTCTTTTGAAACAATTGTAGCACCGGCATTTTTGTATGCCTCATCGCTAAAACCACTCTTCAAACCTGCACCCGAAACGACCTTAATTTCAAAGCCCATCGATGTAAGTTTCTTTGCGTCATCAGGAATAAGAGCAACGCGTGTTTCGCGTTCGTCCTTTTCCTTACAGACCAAAACTTTCTTCATTTTTGAAAGCCTCCTTTAAAGACATAAAAAAATCGAGAGTAATTATATAATAAATAGAAGATATTCACATCAAATTTTTTTAGTTTTTGTGAAAATTTTCAGAAATAATACGAAAGAGCTGCTTTCTAAATTCAAATTTGACTTTTCGCTTTTTATCGCCTACAGTTTAAAATTGAAATATTCTTATAAATCTGAGAGGCAAATTTCTATGCGAAAAACTACTTCAAAAAAACTCTCTTCACTTTTCCTGCTGGGAATTACCTTCAGCATATTTATCGCCTGCAAAAAAGACTCTACGCCAGCCGTCCCAAACAAAGAAAAGCCCACCATCTTCTTTAATGTTCAGCCTGCAGATCCAAAATCCGGCAAAGTCGATATGAATGTCATGAATTGGAACGACAAAACTTATTTTTTGGGCACAGATTCTCTAAAAATAGGTTTCGTTCAGGGCAAAATGATTACTGACTACCTCGCCAAAACCGACCCGGCAAAACTCGACAGAAACGGTGACGGAATCATCGGTTATGTCCTCTGTATTGGCGACCCGGGCCACAAAGATTCCCGGGGAAGAACAGAAGCCGTCAGAAAATCTCTCGGAACCTGGGATGACTCTTTTGATGCAAAAAGGGCAAAAGAAGGAAAAGCTATCGTTGGTGGAAAAGAATACAAAATCCTGGAGCTTGACAGTAAAGTTATGACAGGCCCTGACGGCACAATGTGGAATGCTGATGCTGCTACAGAAGCCATGAGCAACTGGGTCACAAAACTCGACACTCAAATTGATATGGTTATTTCCAACAATGATCAGATGGCTATGGGTTGTCTTCAGGTCTCCAACTATCCGGCAGGCCTTCCAATCTTCGGATTTGATGCGGTTGCCGATGCCCTTGAATCAATCAAATCTGGAAAACTTACAGGAACCGTCTCTCAGAATGCCGATGCTCAAATGGCCTCAATCATGCAGATTCTACGAAACCTTCTTGACGGCCTGCCTTCAAACGAAATTCTTGAAAGCGGATTCACTAAACCTGATCAGTACGGAAATCAAATTCCTGTTTCAATTGATTATAACCCGGAAACAAAAGCAATCACACTTAACGGAATTGCCATCACCAAAGAAAATTGCCAGGAATTCATCACAGAAAAAAGATTTGAAACAGTCAAACAGACTAAAGCCCCCGCAAAGAAGGTTTTCTTCTCAACATACAACGAGACAGATTTGTTTATGACAACAAAAGTCCGCCCTGCAGCATTCCATTATGCGCCTCTCTACAACTTAAAGCTTTCTGTTTTCGGCGGAGACGGTCAGAATGAATCAAGTCTTTTGGATAAGTTCACCAATCTCAATAAGTACGATGCCTATGTCATCGGTATCATACGGCAGAATTCTGGTCAGGATTATCTCGACAAACTCAAATATTAGACACAAAAAAATTAATGAGCGACATCATCCTAGAAATTGAACATCTCTCAAAATCCTTTGAACGAAACCGGGTTCTGGACGACATAAATCTTAGCCTCAAAAAAGCTTCCGTGCTTGCCCTTATGGGTGAGAACGGTGCCGGTAAATCAACGATGATGAAATGTCTTTTCGGTATTCTCGCCAAAGATGAGGGAAGATTTCTCTTTCAGGGGAAGCCGGTCAATTTTCGTACACCAAAAGCCGCACTTGAAAACGGTGTTGCCATGGTTCACCAGGAGCTTAACCAATGCCTTGACCGATCCGTTGCCGACAATCTTTATCTCGGACGATATCCCACAAAATTCGGCATTGTTGACGAAGCCAAAATGTTCGGGGATTGCATTTCCCTCTTCAAATCCCTGAATATCAGCATTAATCCCCACGAAAAATTACGGAATCTGTCGGTTTCACAGCGGCAGATGCTCGAAATTGTTAAAGCACTTTCTTACCACGCAAAAATTATCGTTCTTGACGAGCCCACATCATCACTTACCGAGCGCGAAGTTCAGAGACTGTTTGAAATCATACGGACCTTAAAGGGGCAGGGCGTTTCATTCATCTATATTTCTCACAAAATAGACGAGATTTTTCAGATCTGCGACCAGATTGCCGTTCTCCGGGATGGAAAAATGGTCATGCAAAAAGACACCTGCGACACAAACATGGACGAAGTGATTACGGCAATGGTGGGAAGAACCCTCGAAAAACGCTTCCCTGACATGAAGAACACACCGGGTGAGTTCGCCCTTTCGATTGAAAATCTTTCCACAAAATTCAAACCTATGCTCGACAACATTTCCTTCAAAGTGAGAAAAGGCGAAATTTTTGGTCTCTACGGTCTTGTTGGGGCAGGACGCAGTGAGCTTCTTGAATCAATTTTTGGAATCAGGAGCACAACAACCGGCACGATTTCATATAACGGGAAGAAAATGCATTTCTCAAACGCCCGGGAAGCCATGGACGAAGGTTTTGCTCTTGTTACTGAAGAAAGGAAATTCAACGGTATCTTCCCGGAAAACTCAATTACATTCAACACCACAATAGCGAATCTTGAAGGCTACTACCGGATAAAAGGTGTCGTCTCCGAAAGAAAAATGACAAGAGCTGCAATTAAGAAAATTCAACAGATGCAGACAAAGTGCTCATCGCCAGAAGAATTAATTTCTTCACTTTCTGGCGGAAATCAGCAAAAAGTCATAATCGGAAAATGGCTTGAACGAAGCCCGAAAGTTCTCCTGCTTGATGAACCGACCCGAGGCATTGATGTCGTCGCAAAATACGAAATTTACCAGCTTATATCCAGGCTTGCTCAAGAAGGAAAAATCGTCATCGTCTCTTCCAGCGAAATGCCCGAACTTCTGGGAATAACAAACAGGATTGCAGTCCTTTCACATCATAAACTTGCAGGAATCGTAGAAACCAAACAAACCACACAAGAAGAACTTTTACGACTTGCCGCACTATATCTGTAAATCTTAACACGAGGAAATTATATGGAAACAGAAACAAAAAAAGCCCTTCTACAGAACAAAAAAGAAGCCAGAGAATACATTCCCCGCATAAAAAAAGACCAGGACGAGCTTATCAGAATGCTCAAAACCGGCCACAAAAATAAAATTACGAAAATCAAAAAATCATATCTTACACAAAAAAAAGAAGCCAGAAGCCAGGAAGACTTAAAAAATGCCCTTTTCAATTACAAATCCGCCCTCGCCGATGCGAAGAACCGCTTTATCTCAACAGTGGATGAGGCAAAATCCGTCAAAAATCAGGCATATATCGATTATGTTCAGAAAAACCGCATGATTAGAAAGGGAAAAACTAACCTCAAAGAGAATGCAATCCTGACTTTACACTCCTTCATAAACACTTTCCGCCTTTCAAAATTCCTTCTGAATAACGGCCTTTATCTAACGATTATTGTCTTCTTCATTTCCTGTGTGATAATCGCCCCCCTTTCTGGAAACGGCAACCTTCTGACCCTGCCAAACATTTTCACGATTCTTGAGCAGGCCTCGGTACGAATGTTCTACGCCCTCGGAGTTGCCGGTCTGATTCTTTTGGCCGGAACAGATTTGAGCGTCGGCCGAATGGTCGCTCTTGGTGCCGTAACAACAGGGCTTATCCTGCACCCGGGACAAAATATCGTCTCTATTTTTGGAATTGCCCCCTGGGATTTCACCCCTCTCCCAATGGGGATCCGTGTCCTCCTTGCTCTTTTTCTCTCTATCGCTCTTTGTGTTACTTTCTCGGCTTTCTCAGGAATTTTCACTGCAAAGCTTAAGATTCATCCCTTCATCTCAACGCTGGCGACCCAGCTGATTATCTACGGCCTTCTTTTCTACGGAACAAAAGGCACTCCAGTCGGTTCAATCGACAGCAGCATAAAAGATTTGATAGGCGGCCGCTGGCTTATCGGAACTTTGAACGGAGAGCTGATAACATTTCCAAAACTGATTATCCCGGCTGTTTTTGCCATCGCAATAGCATGGTTCATCTGGAATAAAACAACATTCGGAAAGAACATTTATGCTGTCGGCGGAAATGAAGATGCGGCCATTGTCAGCGGAATCAATGTCTTCAGTGTAACGATGGGTGTCTTCATCATGGCAGGAATCTTTTACGGATGCGGCTCCTTTCTCGAAATCTTCAAGGCAAACGCCAGTGCAGGAACGGGGCAGGGCTACGAACTTGACGCAATCGCAGCCTGTGTAGTCGGAGGCATCTCTTTTAACGGCGGAATCGGAAAAGTCAGTGGAGCGGTCATCGGCGTTCTCAGCTTCACCAGCCTGACATATTGCCTTACATTCTTAGGAATCGACACGAATTTACAGTTCGTCTTTAAGGGACTGATTATCATTGCCGCAGTTGCCCTGGACAGCATGAAAAACATCAGGCACAAATAAATTCAACAAATAAACAGAGCTATGAAACACACTTTCTTTAATGATGTCATCGTGCTATAATAGATACAAATTTTTTCGATTCCATAAAAACGGGTCGAACTGGAGTTACAAATGAAAAAATTCATGGACAAAAACTTCCTTCTCGAGACAAAAACCGCTCAGAAGTTGTTTGAGGCCTGCAAAAACGAGCCTCTCTGGGACTATCACTGTCACCTTATCCCCTCACAGATTGCTGAGAACAAAAAATTCAAGAATCTCACTGAAATCTGGCTTGGCGGCGACCACTACAAATGGCGACAGATGCGCACCTACGGCGTAACCGAAGACTACATCACAGGCGACAAACCTGATTACGAAAAATTCCTCAAATGGGCAGAGACAATCGAGCACCTCATCGGCAATCCTCTCTACCACTGGACTCATCTTGAGCTTCAGCGCTATTTCGGAATTGACGAGCCTCTCACTGTCAAATCAGCTCCACGAATCTGGGAAAAAGCAAATGAAATGCTTCAGAGCGACGAGCTTTCAGTAAAAGGAATCTTCGAGAAATTCCATGTTTACGCTGTCGGTACAACAGACGACCCGATTGATTCCCTTGAATACCACAAGGCAATCGCCGCAGGAACGGCACCAATCGGAAAAATCAACACAAAAGTCCGCCCGTCTTACCGCCCGGACAAAGCAA
>CAMOEE010000117.1 GCA_946611835.1 uncultured Treponema sp.
TAAAAATGGATATTCGTTATTCAACAGGAAAAGAGCCGTTCAAAAGAATGACTACAGAGGAAATGAGGGAAGAATTCCTCATTCAGAACATCTTCATCAAAAATGATGTCACGGCAGTTTACAGCCACATCGACCGAATCGTAACTTTGGGCTGTATGCCGGTTGACGAGACTGTTGCCCTCGACAAGAACATCGACGCAATGAAGGATTTCGGCGTTGACTTCTTCCTGCAGCGACGGGAGCTTGGCATGATTAACATCGGTGGTGACGGTGTTGTTGTTGCTGACGGCAAAACTTACGAAATCAAGCACTACGATGCCCTTTATTTGGGAGCTGGCACAAAATCAGTAACTCTCGCTTCAAAAGATGCAAAAAATCCTGCAAAATTCTACATGAACTCAACACCGGCTCACTGCACATACCCGAGCCGGATCATCACTTACGAGCAGGCTAACCACATCCACATGGGTTCTGCCGCTGAGTCTAACGACCGCACAATCAACCAGTACATTCACCCGTCAGTTCTGGACACATGCCAGCTTTCAATGGGCATGACACACCTTGAAACAGGCTCTGTCTGGAACACAATGCCGGCTCACACTCATGAGCGCCGCATGGAAGTCTACTTCTACTTCGACTTCCCGGAGGATCAGGTTGTATTCCACTTCATGGGTGAGCCACAGCAGACACGCCACTTGGTAATGCACAACAACGAGGCCGTAATCAACCCAAGCTGGAGCATCCACTCAGGCTGTGGCACTTCAAACTACACCTTCATCTGGAGCATGGGCGGCGAAAACCGCACCTACACCGACCAGGACTGGATAAGAACTCCAGACCTCAGATAGGCAGTTATTTGCGAGCATGGAGCGAGCGAAAGGAAGAGAGAATTTTCTGCGAAAATTCTCGTACGAACTCAAAAATCCATGGAGGAATTTTTGAGTTCGAAGCACTCCGGATTTGCGCTAGGCTATGTAGCCCCGAAGTTGCGAAACGAAGTGTAGCAATGAGCGTGAGCGAAGGGCGGAACAGCCGACCGCCGCTTGTCGGCGGTAGCGCCCTAAAATTTCTATCTAGTCAAAGCCCTTTCTTTCCGATATTCTATATAAGCCTTTGTTTGCTTGTGGGGCAGGCAAGGGCTCTCTGGAGAGTCTTCACGATGGGGTGAGGCGCCGAAGGGTTAAGGCAATGGGGCACAGATTAACACTTGATGCGATTAATCTGTGCCCCATGTCAATTTCCCGCACGATGTGCGGAGAAATTGCGATATTATAGTTACAGAATAAAAAATCGCATTCGATTTTTTATTCTGTTCCATTGCCGATATCTCAGGCACAAAGGACAGGGCGAAAGAAGTTCCAATCCTACTCTTTGGAGAGTTTGTTTCGATTTTTTTTCGGGGCAAACTCTATTTTCTTTTTAAACTGTCATTGTCGCAAATGGCAGTAAATGGGGATTTAAAAATGTTTGACAAAATCCTTAACTCAATCGACGATGTGGTTTGGGGAATTCCGACCATCGTCCTCATTCTTGCAACCGGCCTTGTTCTTACGATTCGGGCAAGAGGCTTGCAGTTCACAAAACTTGGACGAGCATTCCGCTCAATTTTCAAAGAAAATGAAGGTCGCGGAGAGCTTTCGGGATTTTCTGCTCTTTGTACGGCACTTTCTGCAACAATCGGAACTGGAAACATTGTCGGTGTCGCGACGGCTATCGCCGCAGGAGGCCCCGGAGCACTTTTCTGGATGTGGGTTGCCGCAATTCTCGGAACGGCCACAAAATTCTCTGAATGTATGCTTGCAATCAAATATCGCGAGGTAAAAGAAGACGGTCATGTTCTTGGAGGTCCTTTCTACACAATCGAAAAGGGAATGGGAGCTAAATGGAAGTGGCTTGCAATTCTCTTCGCAATTTTCGGAGTTCTCGCAGGTCTTCTCGGAATTGGTACAATGACCCAAATCAACGGAATCACTTCTGCCGTAAACATGGCATTTGACCCGAACAATACGAACATCGCTTTCACAATCGGTGAAAACTCATACACCTGGGCAACAGTCATCGGCGGAATCATCGTCACAGTCTGTGCTGCTCTTGTAATCCTGGGTGGTCTCAAACGAATCTCAAAAGTCGCAGAAAAAGTCGTTCCGGCAATGGCAATCATCTATGTCTTTTTGGGACTTTCAGTTTTGATTATGAATGCCACTCATATCCCTGCAGCCTTCGCCCTCATCTTCAAATCAGCATCCGGCTTCAAGGCAGTAGCGGGAGGAGCTGTAGGCTGGACTGTCAAGCAGATTACCGAATCAATGCAGAAAGGTATCGCGCGAGGAATTTTCTCAAACGAGGCCGGCTTGGGTTCTGCTCCAATCGCTGCGGCTCCAGTTCAGACAAACGAGCCTGTTGAGCAGGGCCTGGTCAATATGACGGGAACAGTAATTGACACCCTGATTGTCTGTACAATGACAGGTCTTGCAATCGTAATCGCCCTCTGTAACCCCTCTTTCAATGCGGAAGGTCTCAAAGGCGTTCAGCTTACAGCGGCAGCCCTTTCATTCGACCTTGGCGGCGACGGCGTTTCAGTTCAGTTCCTGCTTATGCTCTGTCTGGCCTTCTTTGCCTTCACGACGATTTTGGGCTGGGATTATTACTCAGAAAAGTGCCTGGAATACATCACAAATGGCCGCATGAAACTGGTCTTCATCTACCGCTTGATTTACATCGCCGCAATCGCAATCGGCCCCTACTTCACAGTTAACGCTGTATTCACCATCGCTGACATCACCAACGGGCTTATGGCAATCCCTAACTGTGTCTCACTGATTGTTTTGAGCGGAGTCGTGGCAGAGGAAACAAAAAAATACTTTGCGAAATATCCGACTTTGTAATTAGTGCATAATTCATAGTGCAGAATGCAGAATTAACACCGGGTGAGTTGCTTCCCCGGTGTTTTTTTTGTTAATGGGGGCTACCTGCCTTACGGCAGGTCGGGTGTTCCGCCCTTCGCTCACGCTCATTGCTACACTTCGTTTCGCAACTTCGGGGCTACATACCCTAGCCCATGGAACTATTTGATTGTGTATCGATAACCTGCAGAGAACAAAAATACTGTGCGTCGTGCGACATCATCACCATCAATTTTGAGTTTATTGAAATCGTATAAATATCTGAGGTTAAGCATGAGTGCTGAAGATTTTGAAAAATTGAAAACAAAATCAGCTCCAAAGAGAGTTCCTATAATGCAACCATTATCGATATTCGAGTTTGTTGAAGTGGATTTTGATGCTGAGAGTCCATTATTTTTATTTGTGGCTTTAAAATCCATATCTTGGGTGCATTTAGTAATTGGAATAGAAAGATAAAAACCTGCTTGCGGAATAAACTCAAAGAAACCGCCTTTATTTATGGTACGAGTAAAAATTATAGGAAGTTCCAAAGTTGTATATGAAAGTTTATCAGAAAAATTAGCAGTTATTCCCGAGCTTTTGGAGTCACAAGAAATTTTTGTTCCGTTATTGAACAGAAAGCCCATTTCAAATTGAAGACCAAATGTTGAAGATGGAAAATTATAATTTAAAAAGATGCTGAATCCACTAGTTAAAATAGAATCGTTTGATATAGAACAAGATGTTGATTGTTTTGTAATACTTGATATTTCATCTGCAATTAGATTTCCAAGTTTTGTTTCTAGATTTTCATCAAGTTTTAGAATGCTAGGCCCCAGCGATCCACGAACTCCAAAAGCAACTTCTGCAATCGCATTTGAAGCAATCATAAGTCCAAGTAAAGCAGTTGCGATAATTTTTTTCATTTTAAATCCTCTTGTTTTTTTGTAATAACTACTCTTATAGTATTTATTGTACTGTTTGGCGATGACTATGCTAACTTGAATTGATGCAGTTTTCAAGTATTAGAGAAAAAATTGACATACTGAACAATATATTGTACATTTAAATTATGCAAAGAGAACAGCCTTTGACAACCGCATTTTTTCAAACCGAACAGGGAAATCAACCTTGTAGAGACTTTATACTTGGTCTTTCGAGGGACGATAAACGAGAAGTTGGTGCGAAAATATTCGAGGTTCAAAAAGGTTTTCCTCTTGGACTCCCGCTTGTCAGAAAAATGGAAACTGACTTGTGGGAAATCAGAGTGAATATAACAGACGGAATTTGCAGAATCTTTTTTACAATTGCAGAAAATATAATGATTTTACTGCATGGATTTGTAAAAAAATCTCAAAAAACCCCACAGAATGAACTTGAAACCGCAAAGAACAGGCTAAGGCTGTTCAAGGAAATGAACAAATGAAAGGAATAGGACAGAATTTTGATGATTTTATGATTGAACAGGGGCTTTATGAGGAAGCACAGGAAATTGCTACAAAACGCCTTATTGTTCTTCAACTCGAAGAGGAAATGAAAAAGCAGAACATCTCAAAATCTGCAATGGCAAAAAAAATGCATACCTCTCGAAGTGCTGTTGATAATGTCCTCAACTTTGCACACAACACCTCTATCGGTATTCTCGAAAGGTTTGCCGCTGTTCTTGGGAAAAAGGTGCAGATTGCATTGGTATAAATTACCAATGCTAATCTACTTTCTTCTATATTAATCTCTATTTTCTCCAGGCATCGGCGAGTTTTTTTGCTTCCTCGTAGGGATTTTCTGCCCCGGCGACCGCTGAGACTACGAAAAATCCTGTGACCCCAGTTGCCTTTAACGGGGCTATATCCTTGAGTTTTACGCCGCCGCCTACTACGACTGGAATGGGGCTTTTCTTTCCAAGCTCGGTCAGTTCCTCAAAAGTTTTCGTAATCACATGACCTGTTTCGTCCATGCCGCAGTCAGGTTTGGTCGCTGTCTCGTGAACGGGACCTGCTCCGAAATAGTCGATTTCTGAAATGTCGGCATTCTGAACATAGGAAATCAAGTCCTTTGTTGGGGCAGAAAGGCCGATGATGGCATCCTTTCCCAAAAATTTGCGGCAGATTGAGACGGGAATGTCGCTTTGACCGACATGAAGGCCGTCAACTTTGATTCCCATTTCTCTGGCTGCAAGGGCAATATCAAGCCTGTCATCAACAAGAAGGGCGACAGAATCAGATTTCCCAAGCTTTGCGATTTCTTCCGCTGATTTTTTGCAATCTTCAATCATTTCAAGTGCGCTTGCCGTTTTTGAGCGGATCTGAACGCAAGTGAAACCGGCCCTGACTGCATCGCCAACGATTTGTGAAACCGGGCGGCCATTTGTATTCTCTCTTCCGATGACCAGATATGCACTGACATCAACTTTCATTTTCATCATGGCTCCTATTATTTTATGTGTTCTTCCAGACGGTCAAGTTTTTTGTTCATGGTGTCCGTAAAACCCGGGCGGATGTCCATTTTTAAGATTACTTCGGTTCGGATTCCTTTTTCGGCCAGGACGAAAGTCGCTTTTTTTACGACATCCATAACCTTGTCGTATTCACCTTCGATTTCGGTGAACATGGAAGATGTTTTGTTGGGTAATCCTGATTCTCGTATGACTTTTACGACCTCGGCCACATATTCAGAAAGTTCATCGCCAACTCCAAAGGGAGCAATGGCCACGGCAATCAATGTATTCATTTTTCTGACTCCTATTTTAATTGAAAGGGATTGTTTGCGACATCATCAGAAGAGGCGAGGTAAAGCTCGTCAAGGAATGCGACCTGGAAACTTGCAGGAGCTTTGACTTTTGCCTCGGCTCTTTTTCCAGCTAGATTGTAAATCTGTGTGGCGGTGAGGGCTGCGATGAAAGGGGTGGTGACTCCTGCATAAACAGCACAGACTCCGCCCAAGGAACATCCTGAACCTGTGATTTTTTCCATGAAGTGAGAGCCGCCTTTGCAATAAACAGAAATTTCACCGTCAGTGACCAAATCTTCAATTCCGCTTACGGCAACAGCCCCTCCTCGTCCGCCTCTTTTTTCGTTGATGTACTTTGCCAGAGCTTTTGCGGCAATTTCTGCGTCGTTTACACTGTCAACGGTATCAACTCCTTTAGGGCCGTTTGATGAAGAGGTTCCGGTGATTCCCCAGAGTTTTGCCAGGGCGATTACCTCAGAGGCGTTTCCCCGGACGATTGAAGGCGGGAAATCCTTAAATCCTGAGAGCAATTTTGTGCGGAGTGAGCCGATTCCGATTCCAACGGGGTCTAAAACCCAGTTCTTTTTCAGCTCGAAAAGGCGTTTTGCCGTGCGTGGAAGGGTTTCTTCGTAAATCGGGAACATTGTGCCCGCATTGATGTAGACTGAGCTTCCAACTTCTGAAACGAATTCTCCTTCGTCAGGAAGATAGACCATGGCAGCAGAGCCACCCACAGCGATCTGAGCATTTGCGACAAAATTGATTGTCACAGTGTTTGTGATTGACGGGGAAAGAGGTTTTTGTGAGCGGACAAGCTCCACAGCCTCTTTGACTTGTGATTTGATTTGTGATTCGGTCATTTTTAACTCCCAAGTTTTTAATTTAAGGAAGTTGACCGTATCGTCTTAAAAAGAAAAACTCTCCGAGGGGAGAGCCTGTGATTTTATCTGCTACAGTGCTTCCTTCGTCGGTATTAACCGGACAGGTTCAAAGGGTTTTGCGTCCTTACGCTATCTCAACTCGTTAGGGTGGAATGAAGTTCCGCCCGGCGGGTTCCCCTGCAATGCGTTTATAATAGCTAAAATGCTTTTTTTAGACAAGCGGTAGGGTATGGAGCCCCGAAGTTGCTTAGTGAGCCGTTTTACTTTGTAAAACGAGCGAACGACGCAATGAGCGTGAGCGAAGGGCGGAACACCCGACGGCGAAGCCGTACCGCCCACTTGAACTTTTTTTTGCAAATCATTATTTTCTGAAATCACATTTATTTTGCATCATCTTGAGGGCACCGCCTGATGATGCGCTGTTTGGAGGAAACATGAAAACAGCACTTACAATCGCAGGAAGTGATTCTTGCGGAGGCGCCGGAATCCAGGCGGATATCAAAACGATGACGATGAACGGAGTTTACGCAATGAGCGCCGTCACCGCATTGACCGCACAGAACACAACCGGCGTTACACAAATCATGGAAGTCACGCCTGATTTTCTAAAAGCCCAGCTTGACGCAGTTATCACGGATATTTTCCCTGATGCAGTCAAAACCGGCATGGTCGCATCCAGCGAGTTAATCAAAACAATCGCCGCTACAGTCAAATCCTATTCAATCAAGAATCTTGTGGTGGATCCTGTCATGGTGGCAACCAGCGGTTCAAAGCTGATTAGCGAAGAGGCTATCGACACTCTAAAAAAAGAGCTTCTTCCCCTGGCCACGGTGATTACCCCCAA
Source organism: uncultured Treponema sp. (assembly GCA_946611835.1). Lineage (GTDB taxonomy): Bacteria > Spirochaetota > Spirochaetia > Treponematales > Treponemataceae > Treponema_D. The sequence goes on from CAMOEE010000117.1 coordinate 7,335, forward strand.
CATTCCCGAGGCTGAAGTCCTTCTTGAAAACTCAGGGCTTTCTGCTCTGGATTCAAAAGCCCTTAAGATTACCAGCGAATTTGAGATGGAAGAGGCCGCCCGCAAAATCCACGAAAAATTCGGCTGCTCTGTTCTGGTTAAGGGCGGCCACAATGTGAATGACGCCAGCGATTTCCTTTACGGAAGGGACGAAAATGGCGAAATTGTCGCAAAATGGTTTAAGGGCAGGAGAATCTCAAATCCCAACACTCACGGAACCGGCTGCACCCTTTCAAGTGCAATCGCCGCAAATCTGGCTAAGGGCGAGCCCCTTGAAAAAGCCGTGGAAAAAGCCAAAGAATACATTTCCGGCGCCCTCGAAGCAATGCTGGACCTGGGAAAAGGCAGCGGCCCCCTAATGCACAATTTTGCAATTGTAAAATAAACCACAGATTACACAGATTTCACAGATTACGCCTGCATCCGCTTTTATCTGCGTTCATCTGCGTGTATCTGCGTCTAAATAAAAAAAAGGAAATTTATTATGAATGACAAACAGACATCTGTATTTAACAATGCTTTAATCTGGTTCGGAGCTGGTGTTTCCATCGCCGAAATCATCACGGGAACTT
>CAMOEE010000118.1 GCA_946611835.1 uncultured Treponema sp.
CGCAGGCGACTGGCTTCGCCACTGCTACACGGCGGGCGCGGCATTATCTGTAAAAATCGGGATTTCAGTTATTCAAGCGGGTTTTTTCTGAGATCAGTGTTTTGAGGCATAAAAATACACTGACAGCAGAAAAAGAAAAGATAAGAAGTGAGAAGTTCTGAGTCTGAACGAAAAGGGGAGAGGTGGAGCTGAGGTTCTGGAAATTTGCCCTTGCAAGTTGCAGAATGGCGCAAACCTGGCAGTCCTGGTCTTCATGCTCGTGCTCAACATGATGAGATACGAAAAAAATAGAAAGACAAAGTGATGAAGCGAGCATCAGCGCAAGCAAAAGCGAAACTTTTTCTTTCCTTCCTCTGTAATTATTTCTCATCGAACACTCCGTTCCCGCACAATTTGAGAACGGGTGTCAAATTACAGCAAAGAATAGAAAATGTCAATATGGGAATGAGTCGCAAATTGTCAATTTTGAAAAATTCTGACGCTTGTCCCTGCAAAGTAGAGGGAAGATAGATTGACAGATTATATAACAGTGTTATATAATTATTAGTGTTAGATATTGCTAACTGATTGCGAATATCAAGCACTAAAACTTAAGTGAGATTCTGAAAATGACTATTTCTTTAGGTGATGTTGAGACTACCGCCCTTATTCCTGTAGCGATAAAGGCTAATGAAACGCAGCGTAAAAATCCCCGGGTAAGGGACGAGATTGCAGTCGAAATGATAAAAACGCTGGGAATCAACACGAAGCCCTTTGACAAATTTTTGTCTCACGAGGGTGTAATTGCCCGTACAGTCATGCTCGACCGCATGGTAAAGGACTTTATTGCCAAAAATCCGGCGGCTGTAATCGTGAACATGGGGGCAGGTTTTGACAACCGCTTTTCCCGCGTAGATAACGGCTCAATCTTCTGGTTTGATTTGGACTTGCCCGATTCAATAGAAGTCCGGAAGAAAGTTTTCCCAAAGCAGGAGCGGGAAGAAATGATTTCGGGCAGCGCTCTTGAAGACTCCTGGTGCGAAAGAGTTCTTTCTGAAATCAAAAAGACAAATTCAAAAGTGCTTTTTCTTGCCGAAGGGCTTTTCATGTACCTTACTTTCGAAGAAATCAAAAAACTGCTTTCCGTTATTAAAACAAATTTCCCGGGCGGAACTTTGATTGCCGAACAAAATAATCCCCTTATGGTCAAAAATCAGAAATACCACGACACGGTAAAAAACACGAAGGCCGTCTTTAAAAGCGGAACCTGGAGCGGACAGGAAATTGCGGATTTGTGCGGGGGAATTCGTTTTGTGGAAGAACACAGCTTTAACGAGGAGATGAAAAAACACTCTTTCCGTGGCTGGCTTTTTGCAAAACTCCTTCCAAAAATGAATGACCGCTGGGCTGTTTTTGAGTTTTAGTGATTCGGCCACCGGTAGGGGAATCAAGAGGAGGAAAGTGTGAAAGTCAAAAAAATCAACGACTGGTTTGAAAAGTTCGGCCGTTTTGAAGTAAAGCACCGCTGGGCTTTTCTTATCTGCTTGATATTTATTTCTGACTTCGGAAGTCTGGGCTTGAGCCGACTTACCCTGGACAACGGCGAGGAAGACTGGTTTGACGACTGGGAGACCACGAAGAAAAATCAGGATCATTTTGAAGACATTTTCGGTTCTACTGACAGCCTCTTAGCCCACATCAAGGCAAAGGATGTTTTTGACCCGGAAGTGCTCACCATGATTGAAGGGCTTGGTGACGACCTTTTGCAGAATGTGCCTTATGCAAAAAGTATTACTTCCCTTATGGAACTTTCAATTCCTGTGGGTAGGGAAGACAGTATTGAAGTTTCCAGCCCCTTTAAGGACGGAGTTCCTTCAGTTGCAGAAGAGCTTGCGGAGAAAAAGGCCTTTATCTTAAGCCGGGAGTCCCTTGTAAACACCCTTGTGAGTGCCGACGCCACGGAAACCTGGCTCATCGTGAACTTAGAGCAGTATTCTGAAAACCTTACCGAGGCCATGGAAAAAATCGCACCTCCTGCCATGAAGGTTTTTGCCGATTCCAAGTACAAGTCAGATAAATGGGAAATCCGGCCTGCGGGCATGAGCTACACCGAGTACGAGGAAGAAGCGGTCACCATGAATCAGCTTGTAACCCGCATTCTCACAGGTTTTATCGTCATGCTGGTTTGTCTTACGGTTTTTATCCGCTCGCTCCGAGGCATTGTGGTGCCGTCAATTTCCACTGTGGGTGCCCTTACCACAACCCTGGGCTTTTCAGGCTGGCTTGGCATAAAAGGCAACAACTCAATGCTCATGATTACCGTGCTGCTTTCCATGGCACTGGCGGTGGGCTATGCAGTTCACTACATCAACAGCTTCAAAATGCATTTTAGGAAGACTGGAAAGAGAAAAGAGTCTATAGTCCTGAGCGTGCGGGATTCCGGTTGGGCACTTTTCTTTACGGTGATTACAACAATGGCGGGAATGCTTTCTTTCCTTGCGGCGGGAATAAGACCTATGCGCTGGGTGGGAGGCATTACGGCGGCGGCAGTATTTGCGGTTTTTGCCTACATCATCATTCTTCTTCCGGTGCTCTACAGTTTTGGAAAGGACAAAGAGCCTGATTCAACATTCGTGAATACAGAAGGAGCCACAAAAGCGGATTTGCGGGTTGAAGCCATGGGAAAGGCAATCCTCAATAAAAAGTGGATTACAGTTGCAGCTGCCGTCCTAGTCATGGTGGCAGTGATTCCGGGCATTTTTAAAATCAGGGTCAACATGAACTACTCTGACATGATGGGAGAGCGCACTCCTTACATCAAACGCCTTCTTGAAATTACAAGAAGCCAGCTTGGAAGCCAGTACGACTACGAAGTTTTGATTGAATATGCCGAGGAAGATGCCATAAAAAATCCCCGGGTGCTCAAAAACATGGACATTCTTGCCCAGAGAATCGGAACTTTGAGCCAGACAAAAGTCTCAAACGGAAAGCCCCGGGTTTCTTCGGTGACAAAAATAGTAAAAGAGATGAACCGCACCTTAAACGAAGACCGGGAAGACGCCTACATCATCCCCGACGACCAGAATTTGGTGAGCCAGATTATGTTCCTCTACGAGATTTCAGGCGGCACTGATCTGTACGACTACATCAGCAACGACTTCCGTGCGGCATATTTGAAAGTTGAGCTTGCAGGCTACGACGGAGAAGAAATCGTCAAAAATCTTGCAGAGGTCAAAAAATGGGTGGCAGAGCTTTTTCCGGAGGCAGAAAATGCGGGCGTGGTGGGGGAAGTTGTCCAGTATGCCCAGATGAACAGAAAGCTGGTTAGAGGCTCAATCAAGTCAATCGGAACCTCCCTGCTGATAATTCTTATTCTCCTCATTCTTGCCTTTACTTCAATCAGGACCGGCTTTATCGCCATGATACCAAATATTGTTCCAATCGTGCTGATTGGCGGAATTATGGGATATGCCGGCGTGAACCTGGACATGATTACCGCAATGATTATGCCGATGATTCTTGGAATTGCCGTTGACGACACCATCCACTTTACAAACCACATCAAATATCACTTTGAGCTTAGCGGAAAATACCGCAGCGCAATAGAAAACTCATACCGGGAGATTGGGAAAACCATGATAATGACCACAGTAATTCTCTGTGCCATGTTTGCAATATTCCTTACCAGCACCATGAGCGTTCTTGTGAATATAGGCTGGCTTTCGGTAGTGGGCCTGGGAAGCGCACTGATTGCAGACTACACCATTACACCGGTGCTTCTTTATATTGCAAAACCGTTTTCAAAGGATAAATAAGAGGCAGGGGGAAGTCTCCCCCTCGTTCGCACTGCGTTGCTCACTACCCCCTCTGCGGGGGCGGTTCAGGCGTAGCCTTCACCGAGACTCGCCTAGAAACTTGCCTCGCAAGTTTCTTCGCCTGCGGCGACCGGCTCCCTACCCGCAACGCCCCGACACTACTTAACCAAGGAGGAATGTATATGTCACAAAAACAAAAATCCCCCTTGTCCAGACTTTTGGACTATGGGGGAAAGTACAAGGCTCTCACCTTTACAGGGCTTTTTCTTTCGGCGGTGGCACAGGTCGCCGGAATGGTGCCCTTCATCTGTGTGTGGCTGGTCGTGCGAGACTTAATCAGCGTGGCTCCGAATTTTGGCGAAGCACACGACATTATTCGCTACGGCTGGATTGCGTTCGCAGCTGCCACTGGTGGAATCCTCATCTACTTTGCGGCCCTCATGTGCACGCACCTTGCGGCCTTCAGAACTGCCTCGAACATAAGGAAGCAGGGAATCGCCCATTTGATGAAAACCTCGTTCGGCTTTTTCGACTCCAACGGCTCCGGGCTTTTGCGCAACAAGCTCGACAATGGAGCGAGTGAAACTGAGACACTCCTTGCCCACAATCTTGCGGACATCTCCGGAACGGCGGCAATGTTCCTTTCTACAGTCGTTTTGATGTTCGTTTTCGACTGGAAAATGGGAACAGCCTGTCTTCTTTCGGTGGTGATTTCGATTCTTATGCTCTGCACGATGATGGGCGGAAAAAACGCAAAGCTCATGCTGATTTACCAGGGCGCGCAGGACGAAATGGCAAAGGCAGGTACCGAATATGTCCGGGGAATTCCAGTCGTAAAAGTCTTCCAGCAGACGGTTTATTCATTCCGCTCTTTTAAGGAAGCAATCGAAAAATACAGCAAACGCGCGGAAGAATACACCGACGGAGTTTGCAGACTCCCGCAATCGGTAAACCTGACAGTTACGGAAGGCGTTTTTATCTTTTTGATTCCTATAGCTCTTTTGCTTGCCCCAAAAGCACTTTCTGGCGGAACTTTCGCTGAATTTTTGACGGACTTCGCTTTTTATGCCGTGTTCAGTGCAATCATTTCAACAGCACTTGCCAGAATCATGTTCGCTTCAAGCGGAACGCTCCTCGCGCGCACAGCCCTCGCACGAATCGACACGGTAATGAACGCTCCGATTTTGAGCCAGAGCGAAAACCCGAAAGTGCCAAACGACAACAGCATTGAATTTGAAAACGTAACATTCACCTACGATGGAAGCGACAATCCGGCCATCTCAAACGTCTCGTTCAAAGCCAGAAGCGGCGAAACGATTGCCCTGGTGGGAGAAAGCGGCGGCGGAAAGACAACGGCCGCAAGCCTCATTCCCCGCTTCTGGGATGTGCAAAGCGGCGAAGTGAAAATCGGCGGCGTGAATGTAAAGGAAATCGAGCAGAAAGTTTTGATGGAAAAGATTTCCTTCGTCTTCCAGAATTCAAGGCTCTTCAAGACTTCGATTTTCGAAAATGTACGTGCAGCCCGCCCGAATGCGTCCCGGGAAGAAGTGCTTTTGGCCTTGAAAGAAGCCCGCTGCGAAGATATCATCAAAAATCTTCCGGACGGAATCGACACCGTAATCGGAAGCAAGGGAACCTATCTTTCTGGCGGAGAGCAGCAGCGAATCGCACTTGCCCGGGCAATCTTGAAGGACGCGCCGATTGTCGTTCTCGATGAAGCCACGGCATTCGCAGACCCGGAAAACGAAGAGCTGATTCACGCGGCCTTGAGGCGGCTCACCAAAGGAAAAACCGTGGTGATGATTGCGCACCGTCTTTCCACCGTTGTGGGCGCGGACCAAATCATCGTTCTTGCGGGAGGAAAAATAATCGAAACTGGCACGCACGAAGAACTCAAAAACGCAGGCGGAAGCTACGCAAAAATGTGGGCGGACTACAACAAAGCCGCAGAATGGAAAATCGGAGGAAACGAGTGATGTTCGGGGAAAAATTCAAAAGAAAATACGCGCTTTCAGACAAAGGCCTTTCAAACACAAAAAAAGGGATGTTCTGGACGGTCATCGTGAATCTTGTCGTCATGGGCGGAATGGGAATCCTCTATTTTTTGATGGAAGGATTTATGAAAACTCACACAAAAGGCGAAGCTCTTCCAAAAACGGCATTTTTCATCGCACTGATTCTTGGATTCGTCGTCCTCTCGCTTTTGACGCACATTCAGCAGTACCGTTCTACTTACGGCCTGGTTTACGGCGAAATCAAGGAGATGAGAATCGGAATTGCCGAGCGACTCCGAAAGCTGCCCCTTTCCTTTTTCGGGAAGCGTGATTTGGCGGATTTGACCGAGACGATTATGAGCGACGTGAACCGCATGGAGCATGTCTGGTCGCATGTTTTAGGCTATCTCTACGGCTCCTACGTTTCAACCGCAATTGTGGCTGTAATGCTTGCCTTTTTTGACTGGCGTCTTATGATTTCCTGCCTTTGGGGAGTTCCCGTCGCTTTCGCACTTTTGTTCGGCTCAAGAAAGATGGCAAAGCGGAATGCTGAAAAAACAAAAAAAGCGAGCCTTGCCGTATCCGACATAATGCAGGAAACAATCGAAAATCTCCGGGAAATCCACGCGACAAACCAGGAAGAAAAATTCCTTTCAGAAGTGAACAAAACGATTGATTTTCAGGAAAAGACGATGATTAAAGGCGAGCTTGCCACAGGAATCTTCGTGAATGCGGCCAGCGTCATCATGCGGCTTGGGGTTGCCACGACGATTCTCACAGGCACGAACCTCATCCTTTCCGGGCAGATTGATTTTATGACGCTCTTCACCTTCCTCCTCGTGATTACGCGAGTGTACGCTCCCTTTGACCAGAGCCTTGCCCTGATTGCGGAAGCCTTCATGTCGGAAGTGTCGGCCGAGCGGCTCATGGAAATCTACAACACAAAATCTGCCGGCGGAAAAAGCGAATTCAAGCCGGACGGACACGACATCGTTTTTGACAATGTTTCATTCTCCTATTCCGACGGAAAAGTTTTGGACGGTCTTTCGTTCACCGCAAAGGAAGGCGAAGTCACAGCCCTCGTAGGCGAGAGCGGAAGCGGAAAATCAACCTGTGCCCGACTTGCGGCCCGCCTCTGGGATGCGGACAGCGGAAAAATCACCGTGGGCGGAATCGACATAGAGACAATCGAGCCGGAAACGCTTTTGACAGATTACTCAATGGTCTTTCAGGATGTCGTTCTTTTTGATGACACCGTTATGGAAAACATCAGGCTCGGAAAACACGGTGCGACGGACGAAGAAGTCATGCAGGCGGCTAGGGAAGCCAACTGCGACGAGTTCGTGCAGAAACTTGTCGACGGCTACAACACAAAGATCGGTGAGAACGGCACGAAACTTTCAGGAGGCGAGCGGCAGAGAATTTCAATCGCCCGTGCCCTTCTCAAAAATGCGCCCATTGTCCTTTTGGACGAAGCCACCGCCTCACTCGATGTGGAAAACGAAAGCAAAGTGCAGTCGGCCCTTTCCCGCCTTTTGAAAGGCAAAACCGTCCTCGTCATCGCCCACCGTATGCGCACCGTGGAAAAGGCGGACAAAATCGTAGTCTTAAAAGACGGAAAGGTCGCTGAAGAAGGAAGCCCTGCCGACCTGCGCAAAAAGAGCAGTTCACTCTTCGTAAAAATGCACGACTTACAGGCAAAAGAAGCCAGGTGGAGCGTGTAGAAAAGCATATAAAAAATATTGACAAAACAATGTGGAAAGTTTAATCTAACTAAAGTTAGCAAAAACTAACTATCCTATACCAGCCATATAGGGTAATTTGCAAGTTTGCTGAGGGCACATATTCCATTTCTGCTGTGTAAGGAAGTCTTCATCAAACTTGCTTTCTTTCGCATTTATGGAGGTTTAAAAATGTTGAATAAAATTGCAATCGCAAATGTAATCGGTCGGGAAATCATCGACTCTCGCGGAAATCCTACTGTCGAGGTGGATGTAATTCTTGAAAACGGCGTTCTTGGTCGCGCTGCAGTTCCTTCGGGAGCTTCAACTGGTGAAAACGAAGCCCTTGAACTTCGTGACGGAGACAAAAAACGCTACGGCGGAAAGGGCGTTCTTAAAGCCGTTGAAAA
>CAMOEE010000119.1 GCA_946611835.1 uncultured Treponema sp.
TGGAGAAAATAATGGAAAAGACAATCGCTTTGATTCCTGGTGACGGAATCGGTCCTGATGTTGTTGCTGAGGCTGTCAATGTCCTTGACGCAATCGCAAAAAAATACGGACACAAATGGAACTATACAAAAGTTATCGCAGGCGGCTCAGCCATCGACCAGTTCGGTCATCCCCTTCCAAAAGAGCAGCTTCAGATTGCTCTGGATTCTGACGCAGCCCTGCTCGGTGCCGTCGGCGGCCCAAAATGGGACAACCTTGCTTCTGAACTCCGCCCTGAGAAAGCCCTTCTCGGTCTCCGTGGCGGCATGAAGGTTTTCGCCAACCTCCGTCCGGCAGTTATGTGGAAGCAGCTCAAAGATGCCTGTCCTCTCAAAGATGAAATCGTCGGCGAAGGCCTGGACATTCTCATCGTCCGTGAGCTTACAGGCGGAATCTACTTCGGTGAGCGGGGAACAAGCGAAGACGGAAACACAGCATGGGACACAGAGAAATACACCCGTCCTGAAATCGAGCGAATCGTCCGCATGGGCTTTGAATATGCCCAGAACCGCCAGAAACGCCTCTGCGTTGTGGACAAGGCAAACATTCTCAACTCTTCACAGCTCTGGCGACGGGTTGCAGAAGATGTTAAAAAAGACTACCCGGATGTAACTCTCTCTTACCTCTACATCGACAACGCCTCAATGCAGATGGTACGAAACCCGCGCCAGTTCGATGTAATCGCAACATCAAACATGTTCGGCGACATCCTTTCTGACGAGGCAAGCCAGATTACAGGCTCAATCGGTATGCTGGCCTCAGCTTCCCTCGGTGACGGAACAGGCCCCGGCCTCTACGAGCCAATCCACGGTTCTGCTCCTGACATCGCAGGAAAAGATCTTGCAAACCCTCTGGCAACAATTCTTTCTGCTGCAATGCTCCTCCGCTACTCATTCAAGCTTGAGGAAGAAGCAAAAGCAATCGAAAAGGCAGTAAATGCAGTTCTCGACGCAGGCTGGCGAACAGGCGACATCGCAGGAAGCCACCTTGCAGAAGTAAAAGCAGCAGGCAAGCTCGTCGGCACCAGAAAGATGGGCGAACTCGTTGTAGAACAGTTGAACAAATAGCAGACTGAGGGGAAGCGGTTCAGGCACAGCCTTCACCGAGACTCGCCTAGAAACTCACCTCGTGAGTTTCTTCGCCTTCGGCGACCGGCTCCCTACCCCCTACCCCTCTAATTTTCAGTTTATTTTCCTTGTTTTGCTCTGTATTTTAATATAAAATAAACACATGGCAAATCGAGATTCTTTTGACAGGATGGCCTCGGAAATTTCTGACAATGAAAGGCAGAGAATCCTTGACCAGATGCATTCGACCGAAGTTCAGTCTCCGGCTTCACTCCAGCCCGCCACAGAAATTCTTGACGACAATGACGGTCCCTTTGAAATAGTAATCAAAAAAGAATCATCTCTAATCCGTTTCTGGATTTGGCTCAAAGCTATCTTCACCAACACAACCCAGCAGGTAATTTACAACGAATACAAGCTCTCAATAATCTCAAAAAATGTTCACAAGTCTTTCCCGGGCCTCATAAACACAAAGCAAAGGCTCATTCTGTCCCCATTTTACGATCAGATTTCAGACTTAAAGGCCTGTGCCGATTTTTTCCGTCCATATTTCGTCACCCTCGACGATAACGACGGACCTTTCTATGTTTTTTTGAGTTCTTTCATCATGCCGCAAGTCACCGCCGAAATCAAAAGCGATGCCGATCCCTATAAAAACCCGGTTGTTCCGGAAATCAAGCCTGATATCCGCTCTTCCCTTATCCGAAGGCTCGAAGAAATCATCGACAATATCCCGGCCCAGGACAGGGCCAGCATGTACCTTGCGGCAAAGGCCTACGAATGGCTCAGGCAGTTCTCACGGCTTCCATTCTCCCGCCTCATAACGAAATTCAGTGCCGTCAACGAAAAAAACTACTGCTGTGATTTTGACCAGCTTGAAAACGAAATCGACCAGTTTTCATCAGTTCTCTGCAACTCTCTCTCAATCCCGGACGATTTTCTTGAGGCCCTTTATATGTTCGCCCTGAGGAATTCCAAGCGCCAGAGCGACGAAGAGGCAGGCCGTGATGCCGGTGAATTCCTGAGCAGGGCACATTCCTGCATCGCAAGCCTCCAGCTTTTTATGAACGGAATTCCTATCCGCTCCCTGGGCTGTCTTATCCACAACAACTGGCAGTGGCACCCCAATCTTTTTTCTTCAGGAGAAGACTGGTTCGTCAAATACAAGGCCAGCTCAAAAAAGATTTTCGACCAGAAATGGGCTGAATGGGAAAGCGAATGCAAGAAAATGGGTCTCCTCACAAGCCTCAAGGCGAATTTTGGCCTCGCAGCCTTTCCTAAATTCCCGGAGCGGCCCTGGGAAGAAGTCTGGAACGGCCTTTCATTCCCCTATGACACAACCCTGGGCTTCATCAACTGGTTCATGAGGGAAAATTTCTCAGAATACGAGATTGATTTAAAAACAGTCCTGGTACAAGGCTCCTTCAACAAAACAGAAAACCACACCATGCTCTCCGACGCATTCAACGCAATGATTCAACTGTCAATTTCACTTCAGGAATTCGAACGAAAGCTTTCTGTTCATGGCGAAGTCGGAGGAGTATTCAACAAGATTCGTGAGGAACGCTCACGCACGCTCCACGCACAGAACAGGGTTGACCAGCTCATGCGGGAGGTCGAAAGCGATTACAGGAACATCGAGCACCGTTTCGGCGACACCATGAGGGCAATGGTTCAGATTCTTGGGGGAATTCTCGGTATTTCAAAGGATTCCCGCTACGACACAGTCTCAAACCTCAACAAACTTTTCGACAGGAAAAACGAGCCGATTGTAAAAAGAATTGAGGGCGCAAGGGATTCAGCTGAAAATGCCCTCAACTTTCTTATGGAACTTGAGCAAATCGACCGTCAGAAACGAAAGTGATAAACATCATCTCCATCCGGCAGGAATTAGAAAAATCATCTTCTCAAGAAAAAAAATACATCACCCGGCCATTTTTCTACAATGGCTCTCCCCTTGTATCAACAGAAGACGAAAAACATGCGCTCTGGGGAATGACACTTCTGGCAGCCGGAACCATGCGCTTCCGCTGGAATGAAAGGAACGATAACCGGGACAAAAGGCTCAGACAAATCCTGAAGGAGCTTAAAAAGCCTGTCTGCAGCGGAAACTGCTCCAGCTCCGAAAATCTCTGCGACTGCAAGCTGAAGGCTGTACCTGTCGAGCTGATTCACTCGAAAATCATCTTCGAGGCAAAGGCTGAGGGAGACACAAAAAACCTTCAGGGGGACGGAATCGTAACTAAAAACCCGCTTCTGGTCCCAGTTGTCACCGTTGCCGATTGCGTTCCGATTTTTTTATACGATAAAAAGAAAAAGGCAATCGGAGCCTTCCACTCAGGCTGGAAGGGAACGGGAATTGCCGGCAAAGGCGTAGAAAAACTTGCCGGGCTATACGGCTCAAAAAAGGAAGATATTTGTGCCGCAATCGGAGCCCACATAGGAAGCTGCTGCTATCTCGTTGACGAAGAGCGTGCTGAATACTTTGTGGAGAATTTTGGAGAAAAATGCGTAGAAAAAGCCCATTCTTTTAAAAGTCCGCAAGATGAAGAGCTTTCCATGCGTTTTCCTTATCGTCTCTCACTCACAGAGGCAAATCTTTCCGTATTAAAAAAGGCCGGAATTCCAGAAGAAAACATTGTCGTCGCAAGCGACTGTACCTGCTGCACAAAATTTACGGGCGGCGAAAATGTATTCGGCTCATTCAGAAGGCAGGCCGCCTTTTTGCCCCAGGAACTCACTGCAGAAGAAAAAAGCCGCTCGATGTGTGTTCAAGCGGCCTTCGTAACTATTTTTTAAGCAATTTGTACTCGTTGTATGCCAGGATGAAAGGACCTACGCCCTTTGCGTCATCTTTTACGATTGGCTCGCTCAGGTAGTAGGCCACAGTTCCGTCACGGCGCTTGTTCTTTTCCGGGCCGAGACCAGCCACAAGACAGATTCCGTCAAGGGAAAGGACCCCGCCCTCAGTCTTAAGATATTTGTTGCAGATTCCCTCAAAGGCCTTGATTCCGGCTTTTTTGTATTTTTCGTCGGAAAGGATTCCTGTTCGCAGAGCCTTCAAAAGAGAATATGCGAAGATTGCTGTTCCTGATGTCTCCAGGTAGTTACCATCGACATTGGGCAAGGCCGGGAGCTGATACCACATTCCGCTTTCGTCCTGAACACGGAGCATAGAGTCCTGCAAGTCAATGAACATCTGCTTCAAGTGATTCCAGTTCTCGCTGCCCCGGTCCGGAGCATGGTTCAAAGTGTCCAGCATGGCCATTGAAAACCAGCCCAGGGCACGAAGCCAGTAGTTCTGGCAGAGACCTGTGTTTTTGTCACACCAGAAAGCAGACTTAGAGCTGTCGTAGCAGTGATAGTAAAGGCCGTCAGCAGGATTCTTCATGATGCGCTCGACATTGAAGAACTGATTGTAGATATCGTCCTTGTTTTTGCCGTCTTCAAAAGTTGCCGTGTATTCCATGTAAAAGGGCTGCCCCATATAAAGACCGTCGAGCCAAACCTGATTAGGATAAATGGCCTTATGCCAGAAATTGCCTTCTTTTGTGCGGGGCTGTTCTTTCAGCTGCTCATAAAGCTTTTCGAGAGCGAGACGGTATTTTTCTTTTTTAGTGAGTGCATAAAGAGGAAAAAGATTTTTGCCACCGTTGATTTCGTCGATGTTCCATGCGTCCTTTGAGTATCCGTCAATCGTCCCGTCATCGTGGATTCGGTAATCTTCGTAGTAATCAGCGAATTTGAGGAATTTCTCGTTCTTGCTTGTATCATAAAGCTCAAGGAGAGCCATAATCATGCAACCGTCGATATAATCCCAGCCAGACTTTACCCCAGCCCTCGCCTTTTCGATATTCCATACAGGAATTTCTGCGGTTGATTTGGTCATCAAATCATCAATGTACTGGTCAATAACTTTTGTATCCACGGTAAATCTCCTAACGCTTTTATTCTCAGAGTCAGCCCTGTGACAACCAAGAATCCCACCCAAAAGCAAAACTAAATAATAAAACTTTCCGATTTTCAATACTTTTATTTTACAAAAAATTCAATAATAAGTGAAGTGAGATTTTGAATTTTTGTTGAAGGACAACGAGACTGTCATTCTATGCAAGTCTGATGTATTATATTTATGTAAAAATTAGGTTGAGGAGAATAATTTATGGAAGAAAACAAAGAATTCAAAAAATCACAAAGAAAGAAACGAGAAGCACAGGTCGAACTATGGCGAGGATATACAATTGACCGCTTGATAGCATCAGGAGCATATCCGAATGTTCCGTTTTTGATGAAAAAATTTGAAGTTTCCGAAGCAACGATTTTGCGTGACATCGAACGCCTGAAAAGTGACTTCAATGCACCAATTGCATACGACCGCTTCAAAAAAGGCTATTTTTACACGCATCCGGCTTTCCGAATACCCGCGAACCTCTCCACCGAAAAGCAAATTGTCGCAGCCCGACTAATGGCGAACCTTCTTGAAACGCTCCACGGAACACCGATTTATTCTCAGGCAATAGAAGTCTTCAGCACGCTCGCAACCGACATCGACGACGACAGCGAAACAGGTCTCGCCAAACGACTCTCAAACCGAATCGTATTTTTGGGAATCAGCCCGGTTCCTATTTCAGACGAAGTATGGGCTTCCCTCGAAGACGCCCTAGCAAAAAATCACTACATCACATTCAACTACGCATATTACGACGGAGGCCAGCCAAGCCAAATCACAGTAGAGCCATGGCAGCTCTTGTTTTCTGGCGGAATGTGGACACTCTACGCAAAGGAAACGGCGACAAAGAAAATCAAGTTTTACAATGTCTGGCTGATAAGCAATGTCCGCTCGCACGAAGAAACCTTCACTCTTCCAGAAGACTTTGAGTACACAAATCGGGTAAAGGGCAATTTCGGAAGATACATAGGCGACGAAACCTACGAGTTCAAAATCCGAATCGAAAGCCCCATCACACTGAACTGGGTACGCACCTACAAATGGGCAGAAGATCAGACCTTCGCCCCTCAAGCCGACGGAAGCACGATTATGACATTCACAAGCAACCAGTATCACCCGGTCCTAAACTGGGTGATGAGCCAGGGGCAATGGATGACACCGCTCGCCCCAGAACGGCTTGTAAACGACTGGCAGGACCATGTTCAGGCAATGGCAGGAAAGTTGAAAGTGGAAAAATGAAAGCGGAAAGCAAGAATTTGGCGCGACTCAACTACATCCGGGCTATCCGCGGTTCCGCTACCGCTCCATTCCTCACTATGTTCGGAACGCTCCGCGCCGCTACTATCCCGTGCGGGCATTTGTCGGAAAAGTGAAGGATGGGATTACATTGATAAGCAAGGTGGGTGTGGTATAATATAAAAAACAGAAGGAGAATAAAAATGGTAGAAAAAAATTATAATGAGATTGATGAAAAATTAAAAAGAAAAAAACTTGGTTGCAATGGTAGGGAATATACTTTGTATGAATTGTGCCTTTCAGCAAATAATTACAGCGTAAAACACAATGCAGAGTATCGTAAAATAGTAAAAGAAAAATATGAAAAAATTTATAACTGCAAATATGAAAACATTCCTATAAATCTACTAAAAGAAGTTTACGGACTAGATGAAACATTTCATGAAATTTGGAAAGAAGTACCCGGTTATAAAGACACTAGATATATAGTTAGTAATTTAGGACGTATTAAATTAAATGGAAATCTGGTTCTTCAAGATGATGAAAATCTGAATGGCTATTTAAAAATGACAGAAACTATTACAGGAAAGAAGTCAGATAATCAATCTACCTGTGTTTACAAATTTATCGCTTTGGCATTTCTAGGCGATACTTCAAACAAAGATATTCATCACATTAACAATAACGGCTATGATTGTCGCCCAGAAAACTTAATTTTACTTGACAGGAGTGAACATTCATTAGTTCATGGCTGGCAAATTCCAGATACTAGCGAGGACCCCGTATATGAAAAGTAAAAACTTGAATTCTAGTATAGAATAATAAATAATTCGTTTATAATATTTGTTAATGCAAAATTTTTACTCGCTCACCATTTTCAATCCGTGTGGCAATTTCAAAAATACCGCACGTTTTTTTTCTGCCCGAAAAACAACAAAACCAACAGATTTAACCTATATAATTCGAGAAATTTATGTTAAAATTACTAGAAGAGGTGAGTATGCCAACGATAAGTATGTTCCGTGGAATTAAAATTTCAATTAATTGGAATGACCACATGCCACCGCATTTTCATGCAAAGTATGGTGACGAAGAAGTTATTGTTTCCATCAAAGATTTGGAAGTCCTTGAAGGAGAAATGCAAAACAAACAATTGAAAATGGTTTTAGGTTGGGCTGCATTCCATCAGACTGAATTATTGGAAAACTGGGAACTTGCTGTAAAAAAACAGGATTTATTCTCAATTGACCCGCTGCGTTAAAGACATGCCTAATTCCATTGATTTTTATCTTTCAAAAGGTTTTGACTCAAAAATGGCCAAATATTTTGCTTCTGGTCGGAAGAAAATTATTGCCGTAAAACCGAATGAAGATTTTACATTGCTGCTCACTTTTGACAACTCGGAAAAACGACTTTTTGATATGAAGCCGTATCTCAAGAAAAACACGGTTTTTGAACAATTCTTGAATTATGCGGATTTCAAGCGAGTTTATATCGATGACTCAAATTCTGTCTGCTGGGACAAAAATCCAAACATCGACAGTGAAAAT
>CAMOEE010000120.1 GCA_946611835.1 uncultured Treponema sp.
TAAAATATAAAAAAACAGGGGCTTGACATAAAACATAGGAGTCTCGGAAAAATCTATGATTTTTCCGCGGGAGGGAGCGACGGCGAAGCCGGGAAAACTCGTGAGACGAGTTTTTAGCGAGTCTCGGAAAAATCTATGATTTTTCCGCGGGAGGGAGCGACGGCGAAGCCGGGAAAAGGAGATGCTATGTCAGCAGAAATAAAAATATCGAATGTATCAAAAATATTTAACCAGGGCGCTGCGGAGGAAGTCATCGCTTTGAACGGTGTGGACTTCACGATTCCCGCAGGAAGCTTTGTCTCGCTCATCGGACCTTCCGGCTGTGGAAAGACAACGCTTCTTCGCTGTATCGCAGGACTTGAGAATCCCACCAGTGGCGAAGTCTGCGTTGACGGAGCAAAAATCACCCGGCCGGGAAGCGACAGGGGCTTTGCCTTCCAGCAGGCGAACCTTTTTCCGTGGCTTACCATCCGTGAGAATG
Organism: uncultured Treponema sp.; assembly: GCA_946611835.1. Classification (GTDB taxonomy): domain Bacteria; phylum Spirochaetota; class Spirochaetia; order Treponematales; family Treponemataceae; genus Treponema_D. The sequence goes on from CAMOEE010000120.1 coordinate 482, forward strand.
TCGCTTTCGGCTTAAAGGCTCGCCACATTTACAAAGACCGCAAAAACGATGTTGATGAGTTCATAAATCTTGTCGGCTTGAAGGGCTTTGAAAAATCGTACCCGCACCAGCTTTCGGGCGGAATGAACCAGAGGGCAAGTCTCGCCCGTGCGCTTGTCGGGCATCCGAAAATTCTTCTTTTAGACGAGCCTCTTGGTGCTCTCGATGCGTTCACCCGAATGAACATGCAGGACGAAATCCTTCGCCTTAAAAAAGAGCATGACACCACGATGGTTATGGTCACGCACGATGTCGATGAGGCAGTTTACCTGAGCGATTATGTCGTCGTGATGAGCGCCCGTCCGAGCAAGGTGGAAAAGGTCATCAAAATCGACCTGAGCCACCCGAGGGCAAGGGCACAGGACATCTTCCTGAAATACCGCACCGAAATCCTGGAAATCCTGGATTATGCGGGCAAAGTTCAAGAGGTGGAATACACGATTTAGGGGCTTCCCCGCCTGCCCTTCGGCTACGCTCAGGAAACAGGCGGGTCGGGCTGCTCCAGGTTCCGCTTGCGCTTCATTCCGCCGCTCCCTGCGGTCGCTCTGGAACGCTTCGCGCCTTACGCATCCCTAAGCCATGAAATAAAAAATACAATATTTTGGAGGTAAAATATGAAAAAATCAGTTTTTTCAGCGGGAATTGCTTTGATGGCATTGTCGGCAATTCTTACAGGCTGCAACAAAAAGGCAGCATCGGATGCACAGAAAGTCGTGCGCATTAACTTTCAGACTGGTACTCTTTGTGCCGCACCTGTTCATGTCGCAATGAAAATGGGGCTTTTTGACGAAGAACTCAATGCAATCGGGCAGAAAGCGGAGTATGTTCAGGTCGTTGAAGGCGGAGCAACGCTTGCCGAGATGATTGGTTCCGGCAAAGTCGATGCAGGCTACGGCTTGTATGCGACACAGCTTCAGGCAATGGAAAACGGTCTTCCGATCACATACACTTCAGGAATCCATGTCGGCTGTACAAAATACTATGTTCGTGCAGACAGCCCGATTAAAACAGTCGCCGATCTCCGCGGGGCAAAAATCGGCGTTCCCGGCCTTGCTGATTCAAGCGTTATGAACCTCAAACGAAAGCTCATGGATGTTGGAATCGGAGTCACGGCAGAGAAAAACGAAGTTGAATTCCTTGCCTATGCTTCAGCTGACCTTGCAATCGCCCTTAATAACGGTGCGGTTGATGTCATCGGTGCACATGACCCGGTCGCAACAAAAGGCGAGAGAGCCTACAACTTCCGCAAAATCCTCGACACAGGAACTGACGAAAAATTCCGTGTTGAATATTGCTGCCAGCAGTTCGTAACACACAAACTTCTGAAGGAAAACCCTGAGGGAGCCGCAGCCGTAACAAGAGCCTTGCAGAAAGCCAGCGCATTCGTTGAAGCAGAGCCTCGCCTTGCCGCCCAGCTTCAGATTGAAAACAACCTTGTCGCAGGAGACCTGGACTTCAACGCAGAGCTGCTCGATGAACTTAACTTCATCCCAAGCCGCTCACTCGGAAAAAAGACTTTTGCAAAGGCAGCCCGTCAGCTTCAGGAAGCCGGAATTCTCAAAGCCTCAACCGACATCGAAAAATTCATCGCTCAGGGCTACATCGAGCTTTTCGGCGTCCCGGACGGCTACTCATACGACAAAGCAACAAAAACATACAAAGAAATCAACGGCGAACGCACCGATTTCGCACTTTAAGGAATTAAAAAAAATGAAAAATTTAAACATCATTCTTTCAGCTGTAACAGGTCTTTTGGGCCTTCTCGTTGGCATCGCACCATACACATTCGCAAAAGTCTGTGCAATGGAAAAAATGCACTGCCATGCAGTCACAGCCCCGACAGTCCTTGTGTTCGGAATCTTGATTTTTGTAATCTCAGCGGTTCAGACAATTCTGTTATGGAAAAAACGATAAGCGAAAAAACGCTCGCTCTTTCAAACCTTTCGAGAAAACCTTACAGAACAACTTCACTTGCGGCCCTGGTCGCAATTTCCTCATTCGTTCTGTTTGGTTCTCTCGTTCTCGCCTCTAGCCTTAAATCGGGAATAGCGGGGCTTCGTTCCAGACTCGGTGCGGACTTGCTCGTTGTTCCGAAAGGCTATGAGCGCAGGGCAGAGAGTGTTCTCCTTTCAGGCGAGCCGAACTATTTCTATATGGATAAGTCCGTTCTGGAAACAGTTCGAAATGTCGAGGGAGTCCAGAAGGCGAGCGGTCAGTTTTACCTTACGAGCCTCTCCGAAAGCTGCTGCGATTTTCCGATTCAGCTGATTGGCTTTGACCCCGAAACAGACTTTACGGTTCAGACTTGGGCAAAAAACAGAATCAGTAACGATTTCGCCAAAAAAACGGGAGAAGAATTCCTTCTTGCAGGCTGTAATATAATCAGCGAGCACAATTCCGTAAAATTCTTCGGTTCAAGTCACAAAATCATGGGCAAACTCTCAAAAAGCGGTTCCGGAATGGATTCTGTGATTTTCTGTGATCTGGAAACCCTGCAGAACATCTTTGAGGATGCGAAGGCTCGCGGCTTCGGCTTTATCTCTGACGGCGACACAAAAAACAAAGTCAGCACGGTTCTCGTAAAAATTACGGAGAATGCGTCCGCTGATTCGGTCGCCCTGAGGATAAAGGAAGCCGCCGGTGATGTGCAGGTGATTCAGGGAGAGAAGTTCATGCGGAATTTTTCGTCAAAGCTCTCGTCTTTCCTGATTTTTCTGTATGCGATTTCGATCCTCGTGCTTTTTATCACGGTTTTGTCGCTCTCGCTGGTCTTTTCGCTCACGATTAACGAACGGCGGCGGGAATTTTCGATTCTCCGTGTGCTTGGTGCGAACCGCTCATCCCTCCGGAACATTATTTTCTGTGAAGCGGGCATTCTGGGGCTCTCCGGTTCCCTTACCGGTATCTTTCTTTCGGCACTCGTGATTCTTCCGTTCAACGCCCTGATTTCCGAAAAAATTGCGCTTCCCTTTGCGATGAGCGGCTGGGGAGAAATTACGGTTTTTGCCCTTCTGGTGCTCATAGTTTCGCAGTTGTCATGCGTTCTTTCGGCCGTGGGTGCGTCAGTGCGGGTTTCAAAAATCGAGCCGTACGGAGATGTGAAGTAGCAAGGAGATAAAGATGATTCAAATACAAAAACTTTCCAAAACTTTCCTGACTCCGCGGGGAACTAAAACCGTTTTCTCAGATTTTTCCTACACCGTTAAAGATGGAACCTTTCTCGGAATCTCCGGCAAATCTGGAATCGGAAAAAGCACGCTCCTATCCCTGCTTGCATCTCTTCAAAAACCGTCTTCCGGTAAAATCTTAATCGACGGAACGGACTTTTTTTCTCTTAGCGACAGTGAAATCTGTGACTTCCGAAACGCAAATATCGGCTTTATCTCGCAGGAACAGAGCTTCCTCGAAAACCTGACCGTCCTCGATAATGTCGCCCTCCCGGCCTTCCTCTCAAAAAAATCAAAAGCCAAAAAAGAAGAAGTGTTCGCGCGTGCAAAATCCCTGCTTTCAGATCTGGGACTAGCCGAACTGACCGATTCCTTCCCGAGTGTCCTTTCTGGCGGCGAAAATCACCGTCTTCTGATTGCAAGAGCCTTGATGAACAACCCAAAAATCCTGCTCGCCGACGAACCCACCGACGCCGTTGACTCAAACCAGACCCAGGAAATCATCCAGATTTTCAAACGCCTTTCAACCGAAGGCAAAACCGTGATTATCGTGAGCCACGATGAAGAGGCGCTTAAGCTATGTGATGAGGTTTTAGAGATAAAATCATCTCCGAGAAATACCTAGCTCCCACCTCAATCGCCTTGGGATTTGCCGAAAATTCCGGATTATGGAGCGGTTTTGTCTTCCCAATGCCGAGCCAGACCATGATTCCTCTGAATTTTTCCTGATAATATGCAAAATCTTCGCTGATCATCGTGATTTCTGGGCGGACTGGCTTTAAGCCGAGGACTTCTGCCGTCTCCCATGCGTATTCTGCGAGAGCTTTGTCGTTGTTCGTGCAGGACGGAGCGTTTTCGATTTCAATTTCGGCTTCTTCTTCGTAAGCCTTTGCTGTGTTTTCTGCGATTTCAGTGAGCCTTTTGCTTACGAATGAGCGGGTTTCTGGTTTTGTTGTGCGGATTGTTCCTTCCAGAAGCACTTCCTCGGGGATGATGTTCCAGTTTGAGCCACCTTCAATGTGCGTTACGCTCACAAGAGCCTGGTCGGTCGGGCTTACATTGCGGGAGACGATTGTCTGAATCGAATTTATGAGAGCCGCACTCGCCACAATCGGATCCCGGCCCTTGTGCGGTTCTGCTCCGTGAGAGCCCCTTCCATGAATCTTGATTTTAAACAAATCTACTGCCGCCGTAATAGCTCCTTCTTTGATTCCCACCTGACCGACTTCCAGAAGAGGACTTGAATGAAGAGAGAAGATTGCATCGATTCCGTCGAGGACATGAGTTTTCAGGACTTCAAGCGCACCTTTACCGTTTTCTTCGGATGGCTGGAAAACAAAAAGCACTTCGCCACAAAGCTCTGCCTTTTTCTGATTCAGAATTTTCGCAGTCTCAATCCCGACTGTCATGTGAATGTCGTGTCCGCAGGCGTGCATCTTCCCCGGATTTTTTGATTTGTAGGGAAGATTTGTCTTTTCTTCGATTGGTAGAGCATCAATGTCAACACGGAAAGCAATCTTTGCCCCCGGCTTGTTTCCTTTTTGGGGTGCAGTTCCCTTTATGCGAGCGACAAGTCCTGTTTTGAGCGGAAGGTCTAAGATTTCAATTCCTTCTTCTGAGAGAATCTTTTTGATAAAAGCGGTTGTCTCGAATTCTTCAAGAGAAAGCTCGGGATTCTCGTGAAGGTGTTCAAAAATTTCTGTGTAAGTCATAAAAACTCCGGGGTGGTGAGCAATGTCAAAGCAGGCGTTGCGGGCGGCGTTTGAGCCCGCAGAGGGGGCAGGCGAAAATGGCGTAGCCATTGAAGTCGAGGGGGAGACTTCCCCCTACATTTTCTTCCGAATCTCCCCCAGCCGGTTCAAGGCCTCGTTCAGAGTTTCGTCCTTTTTTGCGAAATGCAGGCGGACATAGCGGTTTTCCCTTTCCTTAAAAAAGCTGGAGCCAGGAACCGAGCCGACTCCCACTTTTTGCGCCAGAACTTGGGCAAATTCCAAATCTGACTCAAAGCCGAACTCAGAAATATCAATCAGAATGTAATATGCGCCCTCAGGAACCGTGTGGGAAAGACCGATTGTGTCCAACCCCCTCAAAAACAGGTCCCGCTTATGAGTGTATTTTTCCTGTAGGTCTTTGTAGTAATCGTCGCCGAACTTTAAGCCTGTCACGGCCGCTTCCTGTAAGGGGGCCGCCGCTCCGACAGTGAGAAAATCATGGACTTTTTTGATTCTCTCGGTAATTTGGGGATTTGCCTGAGTGTAGCCCAGCCTCCAGCCTGTAATCGAATATGTTTTTGAAAGGGAATTGCAGGTAATCGTTCGCTCCTTCATGCCGGGAAGAGTGGCCATGTAGGTATGCTGGTGCGGTTTGTAAAGAATGTGCTCGTAAACTTCATCGGTGATGACGAATGTGTCGTATTTTTTTGCAAGGTCAGCGATTATCGTAAGTTCCTGGCGGGTAAAGACCTTTCCGCAGGGGTTCGACGGATTACAGACAATGATTGCCTTGGGCTTCTGCCTGAAAGCGTCTTCGAGAACATCAGCATCAAAACGGAATGTGGGCGGAATCAATGGAACATAAATCGGATCTGCCCCAGAAAGAATCGTGTCCGCACCGTAATTTTCATAAAATGGCGAGAATACAATCACCTTGTCGCCGGGATTTGTCACGCTCATCATGGCGGCCATCATCGCCTCGGTCGAGCCGCAAGTTACTACCAGCTCCTCGTTTGGGTTTACGCTATCACCAGAAAAATGCTGGATTTTGGCAGCCAGTGCCTCACGGAAATTCTGCGCACCCCAAGTGATTGCGTACTGATGAAAGTCCTCTTTTGTGACCTCTGCTAGCCGTTCAAGAATTTCGCGCGGCGGCTCAAAGTCCGGAAAACCCTGAGAGAGATTTACGGCTCCGTACTGATTTGAGATTCGGGTCATACGGCGGATTACAGAGTCGGTAAAAGTTGAAGTTCTTGTTGATAACTCTGGCATATAGTTTGCTCCAGTTTGTTTTTAAATTTCAGGGCACATCCCTACGCAGCAGGCTGCTTCGGGTCGGGCTTTTCGGGGTTCCGTGCTTACGCACTCCATTCCTTCGCTACGCTTCGGAACGGCTACGCCGCCCCTACAATCCCTTGTGCGGGATTATTTATCTCACATACGAAATATTTGCGTTCAAAATCCTTTTCGGGTCAAAGGCGGATTTTACGGCGTTCATCAGTTCCACATTTGCCTTTGGAGTCTCCGCAAAGAAAAAGTCTCTTTTGCTCACTCCAAGACCATGCTCGCCTGAAATCAGGCCGCCCAGTTCCCTTGCATAAGAATAGAGCTTTGAAAGATTTTCGCCAAGTTCTTTTTGCCAAGTTTCTTCGCTGCGGTCGCCACGGACAACGCAAAGGTGAACGTTTCCGTCGCCTGCGTGACCAAAGCTAATCATTTGCATTCCGCTCTGGCCTTCCAGTTTGTTCACAAAATTGACGAAATCAGCGACCTTTGCAATGGGAACGACAATATCAAGCGGTTCCTGCTCGCTTACGGCCTCAACTGCCTTTACAAGACAACCGCGAATCTTCCACACATTCTGTGAAAGTGCGGAGTCATCAAGGGAAATGATTTTTTCGGCAGAATCTTTTAGGACAGCCTGCAAGTTTTTGAAGGCCGAATCGATTTCCTCTGCTTTTCCGTCAAAGGTGAGCAGAAGATAAGCCTCGCTTTCAAGGGGAAATTTGAGGTTGAGGAATTTTTCACCCAAAGCTACGACTTTTCTTTCGATGAATTCCACGGCCGTGGGATTGAGATTTGCCTTTAAGATTTTTGGAACGGCCTCAATCCCACCTTTGAGCGAGCTGAATCCTGCAAGAAGGCTCAGAGATTTTTCTGGTTTTCCCACAAGCCGCAAAAGACATTTCGTGATGACGGCAAGCGTTCCTTCCGAGCCGATTACAATGTCTTTCAAATCAAGGCCCGTGGTGTCCTTTCGGTTTTTGCTTCCCAATGTGATTACAGTGCCGTCGGCTTTGACAATCTCCAAGCCCATCACATAATCTCTGGTGACTCCGTATTTTACAGCCCTCATTCCACCGGCGTTGGTAGAAATGTTACCGCCAATCGAAGCCCGCTTTTCTCCCGGATCCGGCGGAT
>CAMOEE010000121.1 GCA_946611835.1 uncultured Treponema sp.
CCGATGAAAATAATTCCTGCAATTGCCTTTGTGTAGTTGGCAAAGTTGAGGGCAAAGCGCACATAGTAGCCCATTCCGCAGTCTGCACCGAGCATTTCAGCCACAGTCAAAGTCATAAGAGCGTTCGCAAGCCGGATTGGAAGTGCATTTATGATTCTTGGCAGGTTGAACGGAATAATGATTTTGAAAAGAATCGTCGGCGTTGAAAGATTAAGAACCTTTGCCGCATTGACGATTTTTGCCTCAACAAAGGCAGTATTGTTAATCGAACTCATCACAGAACCCCAGAAACCGCTCAAAAAGATTACACACAGCGAAGCGATTCTGAAAGTCGGCATAATAAGAACGATGTACGGTGTATAAATCAAAGCAGGAACCGTCGAAACGGCTTTGACTATCGGGTAAACCGCCTTTGTAAGCCGTGGATTCCAGCCGACAAGAGTTCCAAGAACTACAGCTGAAATTACAGAAAGGCTCATTCCGACGAGAATCAAAAACATTGAGCTAAGGAACCCTTGAAAAATCGTCAGTGTATCTGAAACGAAAACATAAAAAACATTCTCCGGGGCAGGAACGAATACATACGGAAGAAGATTAAGCCGTGAAACCACAAATTCCCAGATGAACAAAAAAGCATACACGAAAGTCATGATATCCTTTGATGCACGAATCTTAGCCTTATGCCGCAAATTCAGAACAAACCGGATTTCAATCAACACAAGGACAATCGCGAACACAAGCGGACTTTTTAATCCGATTCTCATTCCTGTCGCATACTTGCTCGGAATAAAAAAACAGAGCAAAGTGAGCACAAAAAACAGATTTGCCAGATTAAGCACATATTTTGAAAGAAAATTTCTCATAGGTTTCCTCCCTCGCTGTCGATAAGTTCGCTTGTCTCGTTGTAAAAATACTTTACGAGTTTCTGATAAAGCTCCTTGTATTCCTTGCTTTCCTGAATGTACGGATAATTTCTTGGACGCGGCAAAGTGTCCTCAATCACGGCGTAAATATGCTTCGGAATCATGAATACGATTCTGTCTGCCAGAAGTTCCGCCTCGTTCAAATCGTGAGTAACGAACACGACGGTCTTTTTCTTTTCATCTTCACGCCACATTTTGAGCAAAAGATTCTGCAAATTCTCGCGGATTTTCGCATCCAGTGCACCGAATGGTTCGTCCATCAGTAAGATTTCCGGGTCACAAGCCATCGCACGGGCAATCGCAACTCGCTGCTGCATTCCGCCCGAAAGCTCACCTGGAAGTTTGTTCTCAAAGCCGTTAAGTTCAACCCGCTTCAAAAAATTGAACGCGATTTCAGAAGCTTTTTTCTTCGAGATTTTCTCACCACGTTTTTTGTTTGTCTCATACACGGCAAAAGCGACATTTTCCAACGCGGTCATCCACGGAAAGAGTGAGTAGCTCTGAAACACAACAGCCCGCTCAACTCCCGCTCCGTGAATTTCCTTTCCGTTGATTTTGACACTTCCGCTGGTCGCAGTGTGCAAGCCCTCCAAAACCGAAAGCAAAGTGCTTTTTCCACAGCCAGAAGAACCAACGATACAGATAAACTCTCCCCGATGTATCGTAAGGTTAATGTCTTTTAATGCCTCATAAGTCGTATTTTCAGACTCGTAAGAAAGCGAAAGATTTTTGATCTCAATTACAGGCTCGTTTACCATTGGCTATGCCTCCAATTTTGAAGGGAACGGATCATCAACTGCTCTGGCAACATTAAACTCGTTTCGCTCTGCCTGATACAATTGCAAAAGTGACAGTGAAATTCCCGCTGCCCCATCGTAAAGTCCGATTTTTGTAGCGGCAACATCAGGATTCCGTCTGTGATTAAAAATCCATTTTACCTGCAAGTCTGCCGGATTTTTTTCAAGTCTTGGCTCATGAGGGTCATATTCATCAGAACGAATTGCCTCGCCAACAATCACGCGACCGCATCTTCGTGCATAATTCAGCCATTTTTCGTCTTTTGTCTCTGCCCACAATCCCAAAAAAAGATTTATGATGCCCGCAGTTCCACAACAAAGATTGTGCGCCCAGTAACCTGGCGAGCGGATTTCTGGAGCACCAGCCGCAATAATTCCTTCCGCATAGGCAAAGGCTTCTTCAAGATATTTTTTTTCGCCAGTGACTTTATAAAGTTTGTACCAGAACCGTGCAGTACCGGCAGGACCATGGCAATATCCAAGGAAAAATAAATCATTGTTTTTCGGAAGACCGTGAGCAAGAAGTTTCGCACCGTTTTCATTCTTAGTGACAACGCTTTCAAGATATTCAGGAATCCCATTAACAGCATCCAAAAAGGCCTTGTCTCCGCTCTCTTCGTAAAGACGAAGCAAAGTAAATCCAACTCCAGCTGTTCCCATCGGGAAGTTCGGGTCAACATAATCATCACCACCGTTGAAAAATGCCAAGTCTACGCCGTCATAAGCGATTCCAACTTTCTGCTTTTTTCCTTTGTTCAGAAAATAACGACCAGCTTCAATCGCAAAACTCTTCCATTCAGGAACTTTCAAAGCATCAGCGGCATAAAAAAGAACAAGGATTGAGCCTGCGTTTCCGACGATTCCGTTGAAAGTTGACCAGTAATAGCCGACTCCATCAGGAGATTTTTTTGCTTCCTTGATTTTTGTACCGATGATTTCAGTCACCAGATTTTTATAAAACTCATCGCCAGTTTCTTTATAAAGAGCGATGAAAACATAAGCCACACCAGCCCATCCGGTCGTAAAAGCAAAATCAGAAAAATTGCGTTTAAGTTCCCGCTGATTCTGCCATCGCCAGGCAAGATATTTCGCACCATTTCTGGCTGTCTCAAGATACTCAGGCTTTTTTGTCTGTTTATAAAGCTGAATATTAAAGTAAACCTGTCCGGCTGTTCCCGCATAAAGCGTGATGTCGTCGTAATAATTGTCTTTGACGGCCTTGCTCGCACCAAGTGGCGGAACATCGTTAATTTCCCAAGTAATACCAACCGGAGCCGGCTTTTGTTTTGTGTTGATGAACCGTGCATTTGCTTCTGCAAGTTCCAGATATTCTTCTGGTGTGATTTTCCCAAAGATTCCTCGTTTTGCCATTTTGTACCTCGCTATGTTTAAATGATTTTTTATTACCTAGTGTTGTAGTAGGTATACATTTTTTTAGGAAGTTTGAATAATACTTTTTTTTGATATGAGTGATAGGATTTTTTTATAGGTGAAGATGTAAAAAAAATTGGCTGCCCTTTTATTGTGCAGCCGTTGAGATTTAGCCAAGTTTTTCCTTATTATACGCCTTTTTATGCAAGCTTTGATTCATGAAGCTGTCTTACAAGCGTGGTAACTGCAAAAATAGTATTGTAAATATCTTCCAGAAGCCGAAGTCCCCCTTGATAGCCTACATAACTTTTTGAGATTACAAGCTGCTGTTTTACAGGCGCACTTGAATATAGAAATGTATTTCCACTTGCCTTTGTATAATCTTTTTCCCAATCGCTTCCGAAAACAAGCACCCGATGAGATTCTTTTAACTTTGGTTCTGTAATCGCCCGAATTCTTTCTGAATCTGGCTCAAAATACAGAACATTTTTATCATCATAATCAGGAAATCTTTCTTTGAAAATTTCACGCAGTTTGTTTTCGTTTTTTTCATTGGGATTATCAGTGACAAACACTCCGTTCAGAATGTAGCCAGCTTCTTCTTCCAGAAATTTTGCAATTCCGAATGTTGAAAGACTATCCCCGCTAATAAAAAGTTCCTGTGGAAGATTACCATGAAACTCGGAGAAAAAATCAGCAAGACTGACGAAATAATCGTAGAAAACTTTTTCTTCACGAGAAATTACATCTTCGACAATTTTTGCATCCAAATTTGCGAACTTTGCAACTTCACGCAAGAATCTGCTCGTCTCAGCACCGCCGACTGGCAACAGTGGATAATGCAGGTATGGAGTTCCATATTTTTTCTGAAGAAATTCCACCGTATCTAGTCCGACCCACGGAGAAAGCAGAAGATTAAATTCAGCATTCGGGATATTTTTCCATTCAGAAATGCCTTCACTTGTAAGACCAAAAAGGATATTTACTTTAAGTCCAATTTTTTCAAGAAGAATTTTAATTTGCTCGAAATCTCCACGCCAAAACAAATTCTGAGCAGGAACATCAGCAAACACATTCACAAGACCTTTCTGAACATTTCGCTCGACGTCACCAACAAACTGTTCGATTATCGCCTTAACCACGATTTCATGCCCGATGTATGCACTTCCTTTGAAGCCAGATGTCTCAGCACCCACGACAGGAAATCCGTTTTCTGCAAAGTCTCTGGCAACGCTTGCAGTATTGTCACCGATAATGCCTGCCGTGCATCCAGAAAGAAGAACAAAAAGGTCTCCTTTCATAATTTTTAAAGCACCTTCTACCTCGCTGCGAAGATTCTTTTCACCACCAAAAACAACGCTGCTTTCATCGGTATTTGTCGAAGGAATCTGGTTTCCGCCTGCATAACATTCACCTATATTCGCCACCTGAGCAAATTCATTTACCGTACTTGAGCACCCCGGTCCTGCATGAACTATAGGAATTGCATTTGGAATTGCAAGGACTGTATTCTGTGCACCAAGAGCACATGTAAATCTCGATTGTGATATTGCTTTTTTCATAATTTATTTCTCCACAAAATGAAATGGGTCTGTATTTTCGCTGAGCCACCAGTCAGAATAAGGGAAGTTAGTATGTTCTGCGAAAGTCCTATACAATTTCTGAGATCTAAACGCACTTCTAATTCTTCTTCCCATTTCAAGAACTCCATCGTAACCAACACTCTGGTCAGAATCACCTTCCATGATTGCCGGAATTCCCAGCTTGTTTCCAAGAACCGCAAGTCCGCCATGCCGAACAAAAAGAATGTCCGGCTTTAATTGCTTTAAAAATTTCAAGACCTGATATGGTTGTTTGTTACAGACAGTGAAATTCGGAATATTTCCTGCCGTCTGAACAAGGAATTTTGCTGTATTAAGCTCAGGATTATCGTATTTTTTATCATGGTGATAAGTCGTCACACCAACAACCTCAAGTCCCAAATCATGCACAACGCTCGCAATATTATGGGCAAAGGCATCACCGGCGAAAACATAGGCTTTTTTTCCCTTGAATTCTTCACGAAATTCATTAAGCGCCTTTTCGATTCGTTCATGTTCTTTTCTGATTGCACCTTCAACAATAGAATGCTTGCTTGTAAGGGCCGCCACAGCACGAAGCCAACGGTCAGTCCACATTATTCCAAAAGGAGCAGGAGCCTGTACTTGTGGAACTCCATACAATTCTTCCAGTTTATCGGCGACAAAAGTTGAGAGTGTCTCACAAATTGTTGCGGAGCAGGCCGCTTCTGACATCTCAGAAAGTTCGTCAAAAGTCCTTGTTCGGATTAAAAAATTAGGTCTTAATCCAATTGTTTTCAAGAGCGGTGTAAATGTCGCCTCGCCACTGTTAAAATTGAAAATGTTTACCAAATCCTCCTGTTTCTTTTTCGGAGGCTTTAAAGCCGTGTTCAGAACCGCATTAAATGATGCGTCAAACCCCGTAGACCAAATTCGGGATTTAAAACCTTCGCATTCAACGGCAAAAACAGGAATTCCCAGTTCATCGCTCATTTCTTCTGAAACTGCCTGAACATCATCGCCAATGATTCCAGATGCACAAGAAGTCGTGATGTAAATTACTTTCGGATTATAGCGTTCAAAAGCATCTCGAACACTGTTCCTTAGTTTCTCTACACCACCATAAATCGTGTCAGATTCCTGAATGTTTGTACAAATTGCATGATGAGAGAATTTTCTGTTTCCTCGGATTTGGGCAACTTTTGAAACATTCTGGTATTGCTGAACAATTCCGCCAAAACAACCAATTGGGGAATGAACGACAATAGCCGCATCAAATACGGAATAAACTTGCATTAATGCACAACCTTCCTGACAGTTTCCGCATTGTGTAAATCTGAAACGACCAATTTTAAGTGAATTTTTTTCCGACCCTTCAACAAGACCTTTCGCATCTCCTCGATATGTCAGAATCGTCTGAAGCCGTTTCTCGCGAATTTCAACTCGTTTTGCTAATCCTGTTCCCATTTTTAATACCTCTTTTTATTTTTTACAGATAGTTTTTCGCAAAGTCTGGGTATTCATTGTTATGGCTGACAAAATAATCCCAAAGATTCTTGTAAAATTCTTCATCAGGATATTCAGCTATGATTTCACGCAAGGAATCTGCATATACCGAAATGTCAAAGAATTCTGGAAGAGGACGGGCATTATTACCATCAATGTGTCCTAATTCTACTAAAGTATTGTATAAACCAAGAACACCGTTATAATTCGGATCAGGATTATAGCCACGATCTGCATTCAGCTTAGGGTCATAAACCATTCTTATGACATAATCGTCATCCTGACCATAAGCCTTTGCCAGTGTTTTTATTGACTTCTCTCTATCAAGCTTAAAATCCCTGTAGGCAAGAATCTGTGCTTTAACAAATGCAATGTAAGTCTCACGGTTTTCCTTAAAATGAGGAGTGTATGCAAGCTGACGGCAGCAAACATTATCAGGTAGATAATCTGTAATATTGGCGATAATTACACCGCCATTCGCCTCAAGAAGCTCGACAAATTCTGGATTTACCATTCCCAAATCTATAGATTTTTTACCGATTGCAATCTGAATGCTTGGATTATCGTCCAGAGATTTGAAAAAAATATCTTTACCGACTTTAAGACCTAGCTGGTGAGTGGCAATATCTTTCATAGCAATATCACTTGTCCTCAAAAGAAGAGAGCCTATTGTTTTACCCCGCCAGTTTTCAGGATTCTTCAGCAGTTCAGCGTTATCTTTGTGTGCACCTATGGCAACTCCACCAGACTGAGTTCCTGCAAAAAAAGTCAGTTTCTCGTTATTTGCACCCATGACCAATTCTTGTATAACCCCCTGAAAAGCCGCATCTATTTTTCCAAGAGAAAGTGGTTCTGCAGTATTGTCACCAAGACTCTGGATATCAACAGAAAGTCCATACTTCTCAAAATATCCTTCTTGATTTGCAATAGTGACGGTAGGAGATGGTGTGAGAAAAGTAATACGCCCCAAATTCAAATGATATTTTATCTCCGACTTTTTCTTAGAATTGCACGAAGCAGCCAAAATCGACATGCTGAGGATTGCCATAACTGCAATTTTTGAGGAAAGTTTTGAGACTACTAATGATTTTTTCATAGACATTTTCTCCTATGTATTTTTGAAATAATTGATTCTGCACGGCATTAAGAAGCCCGATTTGTTGATAAGAAATTGTATATTTCATATTCGCACCTCCTGTTACCTAGCGATGCACTAGGTATACAATTTTTCAGAAAGTTTGAATAATACTTTTTTTTTAATATGAGTGATAGGAATTTTTTATAAGAAAAAGGTGCTTCAAGAACAAAAAAAAGCTGCCAAGCTTTAACAAAGACTCAGCAGCCCACTCAGGAGGAAAACTTTACTTTTTTTATTTTTTGTTTTTTAAATATTTTGAATAACTTATTTCGTTATGCTTCGATGATTGCACCAAATGGCCGCACATGTGGCACATCACCATCAACAGTTGCGATATAAAACACACCTGCTCGTTTTACTTCTTCAAGTAATTTGCTCATATAACGCTCCT
>CAMOEE010000122.1 GCA_946611835.1 uncultured Treponema sp.
CTGGAAAACAATCCGGGCTTTAAGCTCACATTCTCTCTGGGTAAGGGAATCGTCATGGCCTTCATTCTTGGAGACCTTTTGATTCAAGTTCTTTACCGAACCCGACCTTACGAGGCAGAACCGGGCAGCGCAAACGCCCTTTACGAAAAATGGAACAAAATCATCGGCGATACTCTGGGAAGCGGCAAAATGACCTTGCACCGCTACCACAAAATCGTGCGCGGAGTCGTCCGTGACTTCGATAATTTGCCTCTTCTCCCGATTAAAAAGCCGCGAGTTGCAATCGTCGGTGAAATTCTAGTTAAGCTTCATCCGACGGCAAACAACAATCTCGTTGAAACAATCGAAAAAGAGGGAGCCGAGTGTGTTCAGCCGGGATTCATCGACTTCTTGCTCTACAACTTCTCGGATAATATCTTCAAGCACAAGAATCTTGCCGTTCCTAAGAGCGGAGAGAGAATCGCGCGGATGCTTATCTGGCTCACAGAAAAATTCCGTGGCTATGTCACCAAAACTCTCAAAAAGAGCCGCCGCTTCGAGCCACCGACATCAATCTACGAAAAGATGGACTACGCAAAGGACATCATTTCTCTGGGCAATGTTACAGGCGAAGGCTGGTTCCTTACCGGTGAAATCGTAGACTTGATTCATAATGGTGTTCGAAGTTTTGCCTGCGTTCAGCCTTTTGCCTGTATGCCAAACCACATTTGTGGCCGTGGCGTAATCAAGGAATTACGCCGACGCTACCCGGAAGCAAACATCTCCGCAATCGACTACGATCCGGGAACAAGTGAAGTCAATCAGCTCAACCGACTCAAGCTGCTTCTTTCAAACGCACCTTACGGCTCACATCCTGATGAGGACAAAAATGGCCTTATCAATGGTAAGCCAGCTGAAAATGCGGATGAAGTCGCAGAGATGGAAGCCCGGCTCAAAGCTGATATGGAAAGAGAAGCTGTCGGAGAATAAAAAAATTCCCTTGTGCAGGTTTCATGGTTTGCACAAGGGAAATATTAACTTTCGTTAGTTAGATTTTTTTACTTATTTGCCTTTTTCTTTAGGAATTCCACCAAAGCAGGAAGATAGAGTCTGTCTTCATAAGCAATGTGAGTGTGAATCCAGTCATACAAGAAATGAGCAAATTTTATCGCCTCAGAGGCCGGGAGCCTATCAATACCGGCATAAATATCCTTACATTTTTCAGTAAAGGCATCGTGAATTTTCTTATGCTTTTTGTAGCCGTCGAAATTTGATGCAAGCATCAGTTTTTCTTCATCCTGAAAATGTGTTGCCGCATAATTCAGGCAACGCTCTAAGGCCCATTTAACTAACATACGATAGTTTTCTGCATTATTATTTTTTAAAAGACTCTGGTAGAATTCATTGCAAAGCCTTACAAGCGTTTCATGCTGCTCATCTATAGCTGGAATTCCGATTTTGTATTTTGGATCCCATTTTATGTAATCATCGTTCACCAAGCCGTTGCCCATTTTAATTACTTCCTTCAGAACATTATAGCACAAAATTTTTTTGTTGAGAATTTAAAAAAATTTGTTTTCCTTTTAATTTAATGTTAAAATACTCTTTATGGATAAGAACACTAACAATTCAAAGCCCCAAAAACAGGGCAAACTGGTCTATTACATTGTTGGAATTACAGTCGTAATCGTTGCGGTTTTAACATCCCTTCAAATTTATATCGTCAATGCACGCACGAAAGAATCTGTAGCTTCATCTTACGAAGAAAACTGTCTCAAAATCACTGATGCTTATTCTAATGTAGTTTCTATTCGCCTGAGTGAATACATCAAGCAAATGAGAATGTACACCGAAGCTGACATCACACAAACAGCGGATCCTCGCCAAATTCAAGAATGGCTCATAGAACACGCAAAATCCCGCACGCCGGACTTCGACCGAATCGGCTATATTGATGCAAAGGGGGACTTCTACAATGACCAGAACAAAGTCACTAATGTAAAAGACAGAATTTACTTCAAAGCCATCATGGAACAAGGTCACGACACAAACATCGATGACCCGGTAACATCAAAATCAACAGGAACCACCATCATTCATGTTTCTCAGGCTGCAAAGGTCGGCGGAAAGACAGTTGGCTTTTACAGTGCTGTCGTAGGCGTAGACAAACTTACTGAATTTGTCAAAACCATCCGAATCGGAAAAACCGGTTATGCCGTTCTTTTCAACAGCGAAGGTGAAATAATTGCAACATCGGCCCCAGAAGTCGATGAAGCAAGCACAAAAGCCCTTACAGAAGCTATGCTGCCAATCACGCAGGCCCTTGCACAAAAGCAAAGCGGCAGTATCTGGATAAGTGCAGGCAAACTCGGCCATAAATATGTCACATATAAACCAGTTGAAAATGCAGACTGGGGCTTTGCCTTCCTTATTGATGACAGCCAGGTTTACGCTACGGCAAAAGAGATTTCAATCACTCTGATTTTTGCGGGAATTATCCTTGCCTTAGCCCTCTTAATCGGAATTGGTGTCGGAATTTTCCATTCCCTCAAGCCTCTTCTTAAAGTCAAATCTTCTATTGAAGAAATTGCTTCTGGAAAAGCTGACCTTACCCAGCGAATCACAGGAGCAGCCGCAAATGTAAACAACGAAATAGGCGGCGTAGTCAAAGGCTTCAACAAATTCACCGAGAAACTTCAAACCATCGTCTCTGATGTAAAATACTCAAAAGAAGTTCTGGCTGCAGCTGGCGAGGACCTTGATGTAAGTATGCAGGACACGAGCGCATCAATCACGCAGATTATCGCAAATATTTCAAGCGTACACACGCAAATCAGCAATCAGGGAGAAAGCGTCGCCCAGACAGCAGGTGCGGTCAACGAAATTGCCTCAAACATCGAATCTCTTGAACGAATGATTGCAAACCAGTCTCAGGGCGTAAGCAACGCTTCATCAGCAGTCGAAGAAATGATTGGAAACATCGCCTCAGTAAATCATTCTGTAGATAAAATGGCAGCTTCTTTTGACTCGCTCACAGAAAATGCCAAAAGCGGTGCCGAAAAGCAGGTTCATGTAAACGAGCGGATTCACGAAATTGAGCAGCAGTCACAGATGCTTCAGGAAGCAAATGCGGCAATCGCAGCAATCGCAAGCCAGACAAACCTTCTCGCAATGAATGCGGCAATCGAGGCTGCACATGCAGGAGACGCAGGAAAAGGCTTCGCTGTAGTTGCAGATGAAATCCGTAAACTTTCAGAAACCTCGACAATTCAGTCAAAGACAATCGGCGACCAGCTTTCAAGCATCAAGGAGTCAATCAATTCCGTCGTTCAGGCTTCACAGGAATCAAGCGAAGCATTCAATACAGTTGCCGAAAAAATCCATGAAACTGACCAGCTTGTCCGCCAGATTAAGAGCGCAATGGAAGAACAGCAGGAAGGCTCAAAACAAATCACAGATTCTTTGCAGTCAATGAACGACAGCACAATTGAAGTCAGGACAGCATCCGAAGAAATGTCTATCGGAAACAAGCAGATTCTCGACGAAGTGCGAAACCTCCAGAACGCTACTATGGTAATGAAGAGCAGCATGGAAGAGATGGCCGTCGGTGCAAAGAAAATCAACGAAACAGGAGCCTCACTTTCAGAAATTGCTGGAAAAATGAAGGATTCCATCGAACAAATTGGCACACAAATCGACCAATTTAAGGTATAATGCCCCCAAGGGGAATTATATGGAACTCAAAGAATACACGCACTTTGTAAATTATTACGAAACTGACAGAATGGGCGTAACTCACCATTCAAACTACATTCGCTGGATGGAAGAAGCAAGAATCGACTTCCTTAAGCAAATTGGATGGGATTACGCCAAACTCGAAGAAGAAGGAATAATTTGTCCGGTCACGGCCGTAAGCTGCCGCTACAGGCACAGCACGACCTTCAATGATACGGTTTCCATTTCCGTATCAGTCGAGGATTTTTCAGGAATCAGGCTCAAGCTAAAATATACAATGAAAGACTCTTCTGGAAGAAAAATCTGCGAGGGAAACTCTGAACACTGTTTCATTGATGCCGAAGGAAAAGTCCTGCTCGTAAAAAAGGAATACCCGGATTTTTACAAGGCTTTGACGGCATTGATAGAGCAATAAACAGATATATCAGCGGTAGTTTATGAAGATATTTTTCAGATTTTTGCTCGTGACTATGGGCTCATTTTTGCTTGCAACAGGAATCAATACCTTCGTTCACAAGGCAGGTCTCTTACCAGGCGGATTTACAGGAATCACGATTCTTCTTCAGGATATTTTTTCAAAATTCTTCGGAATCAATATTCCTTTCGCAGTTTTCTACTGGGGACTAAATATCGTTCCGGCAGCAATCTGCTTTAAATATGTCGGGAAAAGATTCACCCTGCTTTCAATTTGGGCTATTGTCGCCTCGGGCTTTTTTACGGACTTGCTTCCCGGTTTTAACTTCACGAATGATGTCCTTCTCTGCACGGTTTTCGGCGGAATAATTAACGGAACGGCAATCAGTCTTTGCCTTTTGGCCGGAGCAACCAGTGGCGGCACGGATTTTATCTCAATTTATGTCTCAGAAAAAACCGGCCGAAGTATCTGGAACCATATCTTCATAGGAAATGTTATCGTACTGGTGATTTTCGGCCTTTTGTTTGGCTGGACAAGAGCACTTTATTCTATAATCTTTCAGTTCGCAAGCACACAGATTTTAAACAGCCTCTACAAACGCTACCAGAAATCAACACTATTGATTATCACCGACAAGCCCGAAGAGCTGGTCAAAACAATCCGAGAAACAACCGGCCACGATGCGACTCTTTTTAAAGGCGAAGGCTGCTACACCGGCCTGGAAAGGAACATGCTCTACACCGTAATTTCAAGTGACACCGAAGAAAAACTGATTCGTGAAGTTAAAAAGACAGACCCCATGGCTTTCGTAAACATATTGCAGACAAAAATGCTTAAAGGCAATTTCATCATGAAAAAGCAGGATTAATTGCTTATCACTCGCATCCATGCGAGTAAGCAAGGATTTAAAATGATAAAACAAAACTATCAGAAAGAACTAGAGAAAATACTGTCTGAAATTGAAGAGGAACAAAAAACTACCGTTAGTTATAGAAAACCAACTCTGCTGCTCCATGCCTGCTGCGGACCATGCTCTTCTTATGTGATTGAATATCTTGCCAGTATTTTTGACATCACGATTTATTATTATAACCCGAACATTCATCCAAAAGAAGAATATTTCCGCCGGCTCGAAGAACTGAAAAAATTTCTGGAACGATTTCCTGATGCCTTTAAAAACGAGGTAAAACTCGTAGTCGATGAATACAATCCCGAAGAGTATTTTGAAGCTACAAATGTCCGTCAGGAAATAGAACTTCAAACAGAACCCGAAAAAGGCGAACGATGCCGAAGATGCTATCTTTTCCGAATGAAACGCGCCTGGGAATATGCCTGTAAAAACAATTTTGACTGGTTCACGACAACGCTCAGCATAAGCCCCCACAAAGACAGCGAAAAGATAAATGTGATTGGAAGAGAACTGGAAGAAATGAAATTCCAGCAGGTAAAGAAAGCAGATAATTTTTCACAAAAAAATGATGATTACCAAAAAGGGAGTTTCTCGTCTGACGGCGGACAAAAAACTAACGATAGTTTGAATATTTCCCCGCACACAAAATTCTTACCCTCAGATTTCAAGAAAAAAGGCGGATTTTTACGCAGCACCCAGCTCAGCGAAGAATATGGCTTATGGCGGCAGGATTACTGTGGCTGCGCGTATTCACAGAGGACAAGCTTCTCATCAAGGAATGTTGAAAATTCTAATTGAAATATTTTAACTAAAACCTCGGAAAAATATTTCATTACTAAATCTCATCAACTAGCATGGATCCATCTTCATCAGTTTCTGCTCTGAAATTTAAAATCAAATCATCACTACTAATAGAGACATCAATAACACCAGCTGGTGTGACATAAGTGTATGAATAATTATTAGTATATGAAAAATAAGAATTGCCAATAAAGAATCCATTTGTACTTGAGCCGCTACTTTGATATTTTACAGGAACTAGGGCTATATAAGTCGCATTTACAAAATCAATTAAATTATCATCAAATTCAAAATCGTCCGAAGAATCCTCGTCTGCATCAAGATAACCTAAATAAACCCATTTATCTTTCTTATTACAGTACACTTTAAATTCAACTGAACGTTTAATATGATCATCATCTTTGTTCCTCAACTTAATTTCATCATCAGGAAAAATATCAACTTTTTTTTCCAAACTCGCTTTATTAATAATAAATGTGTTTTTTGTTTTTACAGGAGGTATTTCAGCATTAATATCTCCATCTGATCGTATATATATATTTAAATTTCCATAGCCTATATTGCAAACATAATCTACAGAATTAATCTCCTTGAAAGAAAATTTAAAATAATTGTAGTCTGATAATTTTATCTTTTGTTCTTTCATAGATTTTTTCAAGGCTGGAAGAATTTTAACATAGGTAGTATTGTCTTGTTCTATAATCGAAGTGTTATTTACTTTTTCCCAAGTAATACAATCATTACTAGCAAAAACTTGATAACTTAGCTTCTTTGTATATGTATAGTTTGTAATATTAATTTCATATAAAAACTGTTTGTTATGTTTTTTTTCAACATCCGATTTATTAATAATAAAACTTGTTTCCGCAAATAAAGGAAATATAATTAACAAGGGTAATATAAAATAAATTTTTTTCATAAAATCCTCCTACACTTTTATTTTATGAAAGGATATTGGGTAGTTTACCTTATTAACACAACTTGTTAATACAGTTTGTAAATCCACATTCAAAGCAATACAATTGTGTTTTAAATCACATTTTAAATTGCAATTTTAATATTACAATACAATTATCATGTTGTAAAGCTAGTGAACTATACGATTTTGTTATTCTTAAAATATGAATTTTAAGGATAGACTCAGAGAATCAATAGAATACAAAGGTTTATTAATAAAAGAAATTGCTGCTATAGCTGGAATTAATAATAACACTTTTTTATCTTATGTTGATGCTCGCGGTTCATTACCTAATGTTGAGACTGCT
Organism: uncultured Treponema sp.; assembly: GCA_946611835.1. Taxonomy (GTDB): domain Bacteria; phylum Spirochaetota; class Spirochaetia; order Treponematales; family Treponemataceae; genus Treponema_D. The sequence continues at coordinate 7,106 of CAMOEE010000122.1, forward strand.
GTAAAAATTGCAAAAGCACTCGATGTTTCTGTTGAATATCTGGTAACTGGTGAAGAAGCAGAAAAACTCCCAGATTCTAAAAATTCTGAAATCCAAGAAATCATAAATGACCTTTCAACTCTCGATAAAAATCAATTACTCACAGTTAAAAAAATGATTCATGCTTTAGTGTAAACATCCATCAAACATCTTGAATAATCTCACTTTCTTTATCACCTCAAAAAACACATGATAAATTTTTCCCTAGAAACTCATAAAAATTCTCTTTATAATAATAAAATCTATGTGAAAAACACCAGCGCAAGGGATTGTAGGGGCGCGTAGCGTTCGCCGCTTGTCGGCGAATGAAGTGCGGTTAGCACGGAACCCCGAAAAGCCCGGCCTCCGCTTTGATGAGCGAAAGCGAATTAAAGCGGAGGTGCGCCCAAATAAAACTCTGGAGCAAAAAATGGCATACAAGATTTTCATTGACGGAAAAGAAGGAACGACAGGT
>CAMOEE010000123.1 GCA_946611835.1 uncultured Treponema sp.
TCCCAATCCTATTTGAAGACGATGAAATTTTCGTGATAAACAAACCCGCCGGCGTCGCGGTTCAGGGCGGTGAGGGAATCGCCCATCCTCTCGACGAAGAATTCTCAAAACAGGTGGGCTTCAAGGTTTATCTCGTGCACCGCCTGGACAAGGAAACCTCTGGTCTTATGGTCGTGGCAAAAAATCCCAGAGCCGCCTCAAAATGGATTGAGCTTATTGCCTCAAAACAGGTTCAAAAAGAATACACGGCAGTCTGCTTCGGTGAGCCTTTAATCAATGGCAAAAAACAAAAATCCGGTACGATTTCGGGAAGAGTCGTAAAAAAGAATGGCCGGAACGAGCGGGAGCAGGCGGCTGTCACGAATTTTACCGTGGAAGAAGTGCGCACGGTAGAGATTCCCCTTTCCTCAGAAAATCCCGAAGAAGGGGCAGAAAAGCTTCTTCCCCTCACATTCTCGAAAATTCACCTTAAGCTTGGGACGGGCCGCATGCACCAGATACGAATCCATCTTGCCTCGGTGGGCGCTCCCATCTGCGGTGACGACAAGCACGGCTCCTTTAAGCTCAACAAGCTCGCAAAAAAACAGCTCAAAATAAAGAATCTTCTATTATGCTCCTCAAGACTCACGATTCCCGTCAGCGACGGAAAATCAAAAACTTTTGAAATTGAACTTCCCGAATACTTTCCGCGTAAAGGATTGTAGCGGCGCGAAGCGTTGCGAAACGTAGGGAGCGTTAAAAAAATGCGAAAGCATTTTTAGCGACTCTCCGAAGCAACTGCGTTGCGTAGGCGTAGTGTAGCAATGGAGCAATAGCGGAACCGCGGAAAGCCTGACCGCCGCAGGCGGTTACGCCCGAATTTTCGGTTTTCAACTTTCAATTTTCAGTTTTCCATTTTCCACTTTCCTAAACTTTTTTTTTCAAAATCCGATATTCATAAAGACAGTGAAAATTCCAGAAATTTTCCTGTCGGGGTTTTATGAATAAAAGCTTGGTAAAATCATTTGTCTCTGTAATTTTCGCTCTCTTCTGCCTTTCATCTCTTTCGGCCAAGTCGCTTTCGATTCAGATTATTCAGAATAATCCGGGCCAGGAAAAAGTCTGGGCTACTTCTTATTTCTTTGAGCAGAATATCACTGATTATTTTTTTGATGCCGGTGATATAGTCTCAAGCTCAGAAATCTGGATTTCAAGCAGCGATGACAAAAACCGGGGGGCGCTTCGGGCTGCCCTGCAGGAAAACAAAATCGGCGGAATGGAAGTTCTTGTCCGTGTGGAGCTTTTTTATAATACAGGCAATTCTTCAAACCCGGAAGGACTTCTTCTTGAGAACATCAGGAATGTCAAATGGAAGGGCTATCATGTCGCCTCTGGAAAAGAACTTTTTGAGGGAAGCGCTGTTCCTGAGAAAAGTGAAGCCGGAAACAACAACGAGCTTGGGCTGAGTCAGTTCGCCGGGTTCGTCGCATATAAAATCAATAATCAGATTAAGTATCGATAAAAGAGGGGAACTATGAAAAAGATTACGCTGTTCATTCTTACGATTTTTACGGTCGCCACTTTGTTTGCGGCTGCCCGTCCTTCTCTTGATGGTCGTGCTGTGGTCGCTGATGCCGGAAGCATGCCAAGGGGACTTTTTGCCCGAACCGTGGGATATCTTCCTGGTGACAGCGTTACAGTGACGAATCCGGCCACTGGAAGCACCGTAGATGTCCTTATTCTCGGTGCCATTGATCCAAGCGAGGGAGTCGCAATCCTTCTTTCCCCGGAAGCCGCCGAGGGACTCAGAATCCGGGCGAACTCAAATGTTCAGGTAAAGCTGACCAAGCGTTCCGGCAGCCTTGATGAGAACGCGAACGGTTCGGCCGTCCTTTCTGATGTGGCAGAAGAGGAAGCCGCTAAGAGCCTTGCAAAAGAGGAAGCGGTCGAAGAGGCAAAAAATGAGCCTGAAGAAGAGAATGTCCAGGAAACTCCTGCCATTGCCGGGAATACAAGTCCCGCTCCTGAATATGAGGAGATGCCGGCCCTTGCAGAGACTTCTGCAGAGCCTGTGATTGAAAAAGCTGACGAGCAAGAAAATGTCGCTCCTGTTGCTATCGCAGCCATTCCTGTGGCCAGTGAGATATACGAAGAGAAGGAGCCTGAGACAGTCTACGAGGAAGTTCCGGCACTCCAGGAAGAGAATCTTGAGAAAGTTACGGAAGACGGTCTTCCTGCCGACGAGGAGAAGCTTCAGAAAGTCGTGGTTCTTGAAGAAGAGCCTGTTTATCCTGAGGCCGGTGAAAAAATCAATGAGGAACTTCCTGTCGTAGAAGAAAGCGTGGTTATCCTTGATGAAAATCTTCCGGCTTCAGAAGAAAATGACGGAAAAGCTGAGTCAGTCGCTCTTGCAGGCGAGCCTGAAATCTCTGAACCTGCCCTTTCAGAAAATGCAGTTTCGGAGGCAAATGGTGAGGATGATGCTTATCAGCCGATTATCCTTGTTCCGACAGAACCTAAGGCTCCTGTCGCAGAGACAGAGGTGGTTGCAGTTCCTGTTGAGGCCGCTGAAAGCCCTCTTGAGGAGACTGCTGCAGTCACAGAGCCTTCAGCAGAACCTGTCGTTGAGAAGGTCGCCGCTTTGAAAGCCCCTGTCTCAAATGACTGGACGAATTATGTTGTTCCGTCGGTAAAAAATCTCCGGAGCGGATGCTATTATGTTCAGGTCGCTTCTTTGGGAAACACTGACAACATAAAGAATTTCGTGGACAAATATTCCTGCAAATATCCGATTGTCCTGGTTCAGAATTCAGGCAAGACTGTCTATCAGATGATGGTTGGCCCGCTCAACATTGACGAGTACGGCTCTGTTGACGAAAAATTCAAGGCCTACGGCTTCAAGGATGCCTTCGTCAGAAAAATCAAGTAAGTGGAAAACTGAAAGTTGAAAGTTGAAAGTTGAAAGTTGAAAGTTGAAAGTTGAAAATGGCGCGAGGGAGTAAAACGGCTTACGGGGACATTCGTTTTGTGCTGCCGCATAAGCGGCAAATGTATATAATTACAAGCACAAAACGCATGTAGCAGGCTAGCCTGCGGTCCCGATAAGTCGTTTTTACGACCGGGAGCCATTTTTTTTCGTAGTTTTATTTTTTTCTGCTATTTGATATAATCTTTTTCATGTTCAATTCCCTTTCAGGCACAATCACAGGCAAATTTCCCCAGAAACTTTTCCTCGATACCAACGGCATTGAGTGGGACATTATTGTTCCCGACACGACTCTAGACGATTTGCCCCGCTTAGGCGAGAAGGCCCGGGTTTTTACATGGATGCAGCACACGGACTCTGCCATGAATCTTTTTGGCTTTGCCTCGACAAAAGACCGTGATTTGTTCTTCGATTTGAACAAGGTTGAGGGTGTGGGGCCAAAATCCGCCATAAAAATCATGAGCAACATCCAGCGGGACCAGCTGATTTCTTCCCTGGAAAGCGGAGACTTGGCCGCCCTGGAGAAAATTCCGGGGCTGGGTAAAAAAACTGCCCAGAAAATGCTTCTTGCCCTTAAAGGAAAGCTCACCCTGGAAGAGGACTTGCCGGGCGTAAAGGTGGTGGTCAACCGCAGCGGAGAGTTTTCTGATGTGGTCTCGGCTCTGGCCAACATGGGCTACGACAAGCGCATGGTGGAAGAGTGCATTTCAAAACTGGTGGAGGATCTTAACAGGGAGCTTCCGCCTGCAGGAGAAGTCGCCTTCAAGGACAAAACCCGGGACGCCAAGGAAGAAATACTCTTCCGAAAAGCGATTGTGGCACTGGCTCAGTAAGTTGAAAACTGAAAGTGGAAAATTGAAAATTTGGGCGCTTCCGCCTTTCGGCGGCCGGGTCTTTCGCACTTCGCTCACGCTCATTGCCGCTTTGGGTTTCGCCTTCGCTCAACCGTCGCGGCAACTAAAGGTGCTACACCCCCTAGCGCATTTTGCAAATCAGTGTGAATCAGTGCAAATCTGTGGATAAAAAATGGCTTACAATAACAATAAAGATGACGGCTTAAACGAATTTTCTCAAATTGCAGACCAGGCGGCAGGCAGCCTTAAGGTCGTCCGGGCGGATTCTTCCGGCATGAACATAGTCCGGGCCGAGCTTCCCAGCGACGATGACGCTTCTGACGGCTCCCTCCGCCCAAAGCTTCTCGATGAGTTTTTGGGGCAAAAAGAAATAAAAGAAAATCTTTCTGTCTTCATTCAGGCGGCCAGGGAAAGACGGGAACCTCTGGATCATCTTTTTTTAATCGGGCCTCCGGGCTTAGGAAAGACCACCCTTGCCGAAATCACCGCTCACGAGCTGGGGGCAGATTTTAAAGTCACTTCGGCTCCAGCCCTCGACAAGCCCAAAGACCTTGCGGGCATTCTCTCCACAATTTCTCCGGGAACGGTTTTCTTCATTGACGAGATTCACCGCTTGAAGCCTGCCATTGAGGAAATGCTTTACATTGCAATGGAAGACTTTGAGCTTGACTGGGTAATTGGTCAGGGAGCGGCCGCCCGCACTGTTCGCATTCCGATTCCAAAATTCACTCTGGTTGGGGCGACAACAAAGGCCGGTATGGTCTCAAAACCCCTTCAGACCCGCTTCGGAATCATACAGCGCTTTAATTTTTACACTTACGAAGAGCTTGCTTCTATTATTAAGCGAAGCGCTGCTATCCTCAACACCAAAATCGACGATGACGCGGCCCTTTTGATGGCAAAAAGCAGCCGGGGAACCCCCCGTGTGGCAAACCGGGTTCTCCGCCGCATGAGGGATTTTGCCCAGTTCTACGGTGATGGCCGCATTACCCTGAAAATCACTCAGGACGGCCTTAAAAAACTCCAGATAGATTCCCTGGGGCTTGAGCACTACGACCGTGAAATCTTGCTCAGCATAATCAGAAACTTTGGCGGCGGACCTGTGGGGGCTGAGACTCTGGCCATCTCAATCGGCGAGGCCCAGGACACCCTGGAAGACTACTACGAGCCATACCTGATTCAGTGCGGCCTCATTCAGCGCACCCCCCGGGGAAGAATCGTCACGCAAAAGGCCTACCAGCATCTTGGGCTGGAATATAGCTCAAATGCCACAGGCAGCCAGCCAAGTCTTTTTGAATAAAAAAATCGTGCAAAATTCTCAAAACATCGTTATAATAAATTTATCTTAATTTTTTTTTGGAGCTTTTATGAAATTCAACAGCCTTAAAACTAAAATCCTCATGCTGCTTCTTATTGTGGTCGTTATTTCAAACGGCTTATTGGGTGGCATAGCCTACACCATGTCAACAGAGGGCCTCGAAGATTCCGTCGAGAAAACCATAACTTCTGTAGCCGAAAAAGTTTCTGTACAGATTGCACAGGCCAATGAAAGGGAATTCCACATGCTGGATGTCCTTGCCAGTATGTCTGTCATTCAGGATCCCGAAATTTCCACAGAAGAAAAAACAGCCATCGTTTTCGGGGCGACAAAAACAGACAGCCACTATGAGAACATCGCTTTCTATGATTCAACCGGCATCAGCATTACTGGTGACGGAGTCAAGCTCAATTTCTCGGACCGGGAATATTTTAAGAGAGCCATGGCAGGCGAGCACTATGTCTCTGACCCCACCATCAGTTCTGTTAACAACAAGCTTCTTATGTTTTATTCTGTTCCTGTTTACGACAAAAGCCATTCAAAAATAATCGGCGTTATCTGTGCTGTTTTCCATGGAGGCACTCTTTCAGATCTTTGTAAGGAGATTTATGTGGGAAAAGACAGCCATCCCTTCGTCATCAACATGAAGACAGGAAAAACGGTCGCTGATTCAGATGTAAAATATGTTGAGCAAGGCCAGGTCCTTAAAGAATCTACTTCCGGCGCAATGAAGGAAGCCATTATCGATGCAATGAGCGGAAATACAACTTACAAGGTTTTCTTTGAGCCATGGCGCAAAAAAAATATGGTCGCAGCCTATAAGCCTGTCGGGGGCAACTGTGACTGGGCAGTCTTCTGTATGGCTCCCCAGAATGAATATTTCGGCTCGATCAAGAAAATGTCAATCTCAATGCTTCTTGCCATCGTTATTATCCTTGTGATTGCCATTTCTGTGAGCGCAATTCTCATTTCCATCAGCCTCAAGCCTCTCAAAGCTGTTGAGACTTCAATCACTGAGATTGCCAGCGGAAATGCCGACCTCACCAAGCGAATTGCCGTTACGACAAAAGACGAAATCGGCAATGTGGTCAAGGGCTTCAATCAGTTTACCGAAAAATTGCAGTCAATCATTGCCAGCGTAAAGCACTCGAACATGAACCTGGGTTCTGTCGGCTCTGACATGAGCGCCAGCGTCGACGATACGGCAAGTTCTATCACAGAGATTATCGCAAACATCGATTCAATGAAACGCCAGATTGACGGTCAGAATCAGAGCGTAAGCCAGACAGCCGGAGCCGTAAACGAGATTGCCTCAAACATCGAGTCCCTGGAAAAGATGATTGAGAGCCAGTCAAACGGGGTTGCACAGGCAAGTTCAGCAGTCGAAGAGATGATTGGAAATATTTCTTCCGTAAACGGTTCTATGGAAAAGATGGCCCGCTCATTCAACGAGCTCCGCTCAAATTCTCAGGCTGGTATTTCAAAGCAGAAGGCCGTCAACGACCGAATCACCGAAATCGAAAGCCAGTCTAACATGCTTCAGGAAGCCAATGTCGCAATTGCTGCAATCGCAAGCCAGACAAATCTTCTTGCCATGAACGCTGCAATTGAAGCTGCTCACGCCGGTGAAGCGGGCAAGGGATTCGCCGTAGTCGCAGATGAAATCCGAAAACTTTCCGAGACATCAACTGCACAGTCAAAGACAATCGGAGACCAGCTTTCAAGCATAAAGGAATCTATCAGTGAGGTCGTATCTGCATCCGGTGAATCGGCTGTGGCATTCGAGGCTGTCACACAAAAACTGGAAGAAACTGATGCCCTCGTAATGCAGATTAAGGCCGCAATGGAAGAGCAGAACGAAGGAAGCCAGCAGATTACCGATGCCCTGCATGGCATGAACGACAGCACGATTGAAGTCCGAAATGCTTCAGCCGAGATGGCTGAGGGCAACAAGATGATTCTCAAGGAAGTCCAGATGCTGCAGAATGCCGCTATGTCTATGGCCCAGAGCATGGATGAGATGGGAATCGGAGCCAGAAAAATCAACGAGACCGGCTCTGCTTTGAGCGGAATCGCAGGAAAAATGAGCGAGTCAATCTCTGAGATTGGCGGTCAGATTGATCAGTTCAAGGTTTAGGTCGAATATCGAGTTTTAGAAATTAGTGAGCAAAAACAAAAACAAGCGTAGGCGGGGTTATGGCACGAATCCACTTTGTGCGAGCGAGCGAAGCGAGTCTAATTTCCAATTTCGCACAACCGTGGATTCTAGTGCCATGTTCCCGCCGAGAGCTTGTTTTTGCTTCACTGACTCATTGTAAAACTCAATGTTTGACCGTATAATAA
>CAMOEE010000124.1 GCA_946611835.1 uncultured Treponema sp.
AAAAGCTCACAAAATCATTTACAATTATATTTCTAGCATACATCTTTGTCAAATATTTTAAAGAGAATATTTAAAATAATTTTGCAAACACTGAAAAACATCATATATATATGAAGATTCGAAATGAAGTCATTAAAAATCAGGGCAAAATTACAATATAATTCTTGATTTTCTGACATTTCAGGCTTAACATAATAGATATACTTTTGAATCATATAACCAAAAGGAGATTTATAGATCATGACTAGCTACAAAGAGCTTGGACTTGTGAACACAAAAGACATGTTCGCAAAGGCAATGAAAGGCGGATACGCAATCCCGGCCTTCAATTTCAACAATATGGAACAGATGCAGGCTATCATCATGGCTTGCGTTGAGGCAAAATCACCAGTTATCCTTCAGGTTTCAAAGGGAGCTCGTGCTTACGCAAACCCCAACATCCTTCGCAATATGGCCCGTGGCGCCGTCGAGTACGCACACGAGCTTGGCTGTGACATTCCGATCGTCCTTCACCTGGATCACGGTCCAAACTTTGAGGTCTGCAAGGACTGTATCGACAACGGATTCTCTTCAGTAATGATTGACGGTTCTGCCCTTCCTTATGATGAGAATGTTGAGCTTACAAAAAAAGTCGTTGAGTATGCCCACAAATACGATGTAACGGTCGAGGCTGAGCTTGGCGTTCTCGGCGGCGTAGAGGATGATGTCTCTGCAGAAGAATCAAAATACACAAAACCAGAGGAAGTAATCGACTTCACTTCAAAGACAGGCTGCGACTCGCTGGCAATCTCAATCGGAACAAGCCACGGCCGCTGCAAATTCACTCCGGAGCAGTGCACTCGAACAGCTGACGGCGTTCTTATCCCGCCACCACTGGCATTCAATGTACTTGAGGCAATCGAAAAGAAACTTCCTGGCTTTCCGATCGTACTCCACGGATCATCATCAGTTCCGGTAGAATACGTAAAAATCATCGAGCAGTACGGAGGAAAGATTCCTGACTCTGTAGGTATTCCTGAAGAGCAGCTCCGCAAGGCAGCAAAATCAGCTGTCTGCAAAATCAACATCGACTCAGACGGACGACTGGCAATGACAGCCGCTATCCGAAAGCACCTCGCAGAGCATCCTGGCGACTTCGACCCGCGACAGTACCTCACGCCGGCCCGAGAAGAGCTCAAAAAGATGTACATGCACAAGTGCGTTGATGTCTTAGGCTCTGCAGGACACGCTTTGGACTAGTTACAGTTAGCAGATAGCAGTGAGGAGTTAGGAGTTTTTCGGGACTTTGGTCGCTTTGCTCCCTTGTCCCGATTATAAAAAACGACTTCTTATTACTAATGAAAAATCCCCCGGCTTGCGAGAGAATCCTTCATCACGAATTCTTTGCGAACCGGGGGATTTTTCTTTCTTGTGGGCTTTCATGCGCTAGGGCATGGAGCTGCGCTGGAGGCGGCCACTGGACTGAGCGACCGCCAGGGAGCGAGGGAAGCGGCTGGAGCGCAAGCGGAATAGCGGAACGCCCGACCCGCGAAGCGGGGAGCGCCCAACAAAACTGCTACCTGCTAACTCCTAACTCCTACTTTCTAACTCCTAACTCCTACTTTCTAACTCCTAACTCCTAACTTTAATTGTCCCAGCTCATCATCTGGTCGTCGATTGGCTTTCCGGGGATTGCCATCGGGAGAATCATCTCGTCGATGTCAACGATTGAGTCTACGATGCAGGGTTTGTGGCTCTCGAAGGCTTCTTTGAAGACCTTGTCGAACTCGCTGTTGTTCTGAGCCTTATAGTAGCCTACTCCGTAAGCGTCGGCAAGCTTGGCCCAGTCAGGACCGAAATCAAGGGTGGTGTGGCTGTAGCGTTTGTCGTAGAAGAGCTTTTGCCAGACACGGACATTGCCTAGGGTGCCGTTGTTGACCAGGACGATTACGATTGGAAGATTGTAGCGGGCAATGGTGCAGAGCTCGTTGCAGTTCATGCGGAAAGAGCCGTCGCCTGCGATGTGAACGACCCGGCCGTCCGGATGAGCGACCTGAATTCCCATTGCGGCTCCAGTACCGAAGCCCATTGTTCCCAGGCCTCCTGAAGTTACGAAACGGCGTGATTTTCCGAAAGGATAGAACTGAGCCGTCCACATCTGGTGCTGGCCGACTTCCGTTGTGATGTATGCATCGTCACCGGCGTATTTATGCACGGTTTCGAGCAAGAATTTAGGGTTGATTGAATCTTTTTTGACCTCTGAGTAGCAGGCTGGGACTTCCTTTTTCCATTCATCGACTTTTTTGAGCCAGTCTTTGTGGTCTCGTTTTTCGATGAGGGGAAGCAGGCGTGCGAGGATTGATTTTACATCGCCTACGAGCTGGCCGCCTACAGGAATGTTCTTGTTGATTTCGGCCGGATCAATGTCGATGTGGAAGACTGTGGCATGTTCGGCGAAGGTTTTCGGGTTTCCGATTACGCGGTCAGAAAAACGGGCGCCCAGGGCGAGGACGAAGTCGCTTTCGGTGACGGCCATGTTGCTGGCCCTTGTTCCATGCATACCGACCATCCATGTGCAGAGGGGGTGGCTTGCCGGGAATACATCGCGGCCCATAAGGCTTTCTGAGACCGGAATCTGCGCTTTTTCAGCGAATTCCAGGAGTTCCTTTTCGGCGCCGGAGATTTTGACACCGCCGCCTGCATAAATTACAGGCCGTTCAGATTTATTGATGATTTCGGCTGCTTTTTTGATTTCTTCGTCTGTGGGGACTGCAACGCGCACGACCCGTGAGAAGTTGGCGTTTTCTGCGACAAGCTCATTTAAGCCGCAGTCGCCTTTTGGAAGAGGCTCGAATTCACATTCTTTTGCGGTGACATCTTTTGGAATGTCGATGAGAACAGGGCCCGGCCGGCCTGATTTTGCGATGATGAAGGCCTCACGGAAAGTTTTGGCCAGGTCTTTTACATCTTTTACGATGAAGTTGTGCTTTGTGATTGGGAGTGTGACTCCAGTGATGTCGATTTCCTGGAAAGTGTCTTTTCCAAGAAGCGGAGTACCGACATTGCAGGTGATTGCAACGACAGGAACTGAATCCATGTAGGCGGTTGCGATACCTGTTACGAGGTTTGTGGCTCCCGGGCCTGAAGTTGCCATGCAGACGCCGACCCTGCCTGTAGTGCGGGCATAGCCGTCTGCGGCGTGGGCTGCGGCCTGTTCGTGTGCGGTAAGAATATGGTTGATTCTGTCAGAGTTCTTGTAAAGAGCGTCATAAATGTTAAGGATGTTTCCGCCTGGATAACCGAAAACTGTATCTACGCCCTGCTCGACAAGGCATTCAATTACGATCTGAGAGCCGTTGATTTTCATTTTATTCCCCATGATTTTTTTGATTAAGGGTATTTTACTGTTTTTGGGGACTTGATTCAATAAAGTCTTCCAGCGTTTTGCCCTGAAAATGAAGCTGCATGGCTATGGCATTGGCCGCAGTAAGAAGAAGATTAATATCCCTTCGCTGCCAGATTCGGAAAGTGACTGTGGTATCAGCACGAAGATATCCGTAAAAATTGCCGGCATAAGAGATTTCGGCGTAGGCAGTCGAGAAAATCTGCTGTTTTGCTATAAGATCCAGCAAAGCAGATTGAGTTTTTTTGGAAAGCTGCTCGACCTCATTAATATAGAAGATTCCTGTGTCGGGGCTTATGTTGCCGGAAATCAGGGAATTATCGACATAAGAAAATTCTTTGACTTTTGAAAGGGAATATACCTCGGAAAAAAGAATCTTTGACTTTCCCTGAATGGCGACATGATCAATCATAAGCGTGGTGGTAAAGAACTGGAGAATATAGGGAATTGTCTCGTTGAGCCTGTCAGATTTTGCGAGCAGCTTGAAAATCGTTTTGTGATGCTGCATTGAATTTTCGGTGGGTGAATCGCCGGACAGGATTTTTATGCCGCTGTGCTTTTCGGTAAGGTAAATTATGAAGCAGTTTCTGCCCTTTTGCTTGCCCCGGTAAAGCGCTTTGTCGGCCTTGGCGAAAAGCTCGTCGTAATCGCTGCCGTCTATCGGAGATCGGGCAAGGCCGACCGTGATCGTAATAAAAACAGAAGGATAATCAGGAACGGAAAAACCAATGAATTTCGCATGAAGATCGTGGCAGACCGCCCAGACATCGTCATAGTCAACGATATCAGGCATGACGACAATGAACTCATCGCCGCCGAACCTGCCCACAAAGCCAATATCTTCAAAAACCGACTTGATCCGCTCGGCAAGAATCTTGATGACATAGTCGCCGACTTTGTGCCCGTACCCGTCATTAACATTCTTGAAATTGTCTCCGTCTATCAAAAGCAGGGAGAAAGGATGGTGTTCGGCAAGAAGAAGCCTGACAAATCTCTCTATCGCAAAACGCTCATAAACACCTGTCAGAGAATCAAATTTCGGCTCAATCTTATCAATCAATGCTTGCTTCATAAAATCCAAGACACCTTAAAACTATAATTTCTTAAAGTTTCATTTTATTTTAACACTTTTCTATTTTTTATGCTATAATCCGGGCATGAGAATTCTTTTTTATTCCACAAGTTCCAATGTTTATGACGGCGAGGCTGTCACAACGACCACACTTCCCTCTTTCACTGAGCAATGGGATTTTCTGGCAAATGAACACAAAGAGCATGATTTTTTGATTGCGACTCAGCTTCCCGGGACCTTTTTGTGCGATACAGAAGGAAACAGCATAAGCAAATCTGATAAAGACAGCCGGATTCTGAGGCATCTGATAAAGTCCGAAAAGGAAAAAGAAATCGCAGAGGAACTGGCTTCCCTAAAGCCTGATCTGGCCCTGGCGGCAAGTTTTTATGTCGTTCCCTACGACTGGCTGGCAATAAAGGATGCCATGGTTGCGGATTATTTACGGAAAATGGGGATTCCGACCATTTGCCACACGGTAGAGACGGCGACGATTTGTTTTGACAAATGGCGGACTCATGAATTCCTTGAGAAAATCGGTGTGGCCTCTGCAAAGGCTGTCTATATGCACCATGAGCTTTGGATAAACGGCGGTAACAGGCGAGATTTAGTCAGCAATGTCTACCGGGACTCGGTCTTTCACGAGATCAAAAAACTCAAATTTCCGGTGATTATAAAAGACACGACAGGCCTGAGCTCCTTTGGGGCGGATGTCGTGAATAATTATGATGAGGCGGTCGGAATCCTGAAATCAAAGAAGACGACATCCGACAGAATAATAGAAGAAATGATTCCGGGCGAGCAATTCGGATGCGAGATTTACGGACAATACGACGAAGAGAGGGCCAATGGATGCTATGAGATTTTACCGCCCTTCAAATTCAGCGTAAACCAGTACGGAATCACAAGCCCCAAACAGAGCGTAAAAGCAGGTCCGGTCGGTATAAGCGGGGAAGAGGAAAAGCGCTACAAAATTACGGAACTGAAGGAAATGCTTTTTAAGCTTGCAAGGGAAATGAAGCTTGATGGAATTGCGCAGGTGGATCTTGTCTTCAATGGAGAAAAATGGTTCGTGATTGAGATAAACCCCCGTCTTTCTGGCATGAGCACGACATATGCGGCGAGTTCGGGAATGCCACTGAGCAAGATGATTTTTGATATGTTGAAAGTTGGAAAGGGAAGTTTTTCTTTTGGGGAGTTTAAACCGACTCTGAACATTAAGTTTCCGATTCTGGAACGGGGGAAGCTTCTGGAACTTAAAGAACTTCCTTATGTTGCTTTTGTTAATCAGATTGAGAACCATGCGGCCCGGCAGATTCGGGAACAGGGATATTGTGAGGTGATTTTGATTGGGGGAAACAGAGATGAATTGAGGAAAAATATCGTGGATTTACGCACAAGATTCGCTGATTTTATCGAGGAAGGATTTTTTGATAAGGCAATGGAGCTTTTTTAATTGTGCAAAATTCAGATTTTCAGTATATCATTGAGCTAATGGAGTATTGCTAATATGAAGCAGATTACTTGCGCTATTCAGGACAGTTTTGATGCGGTAAAATTTTTGGATGAGGTTAAGGAAAGCCCTGAATATCAGTTTCGTTTTTGGGGATAAGATTTATGAGAACGGCGTTGTCATTGTTTTATTCAGAGGAGAAAAACTCAAGATATATGCTGAGTCAAGTTTGGGCTGGACTCCGATTGGAAAAGAATTCACTGTCACGGATGTCGCAGATAAACATATCCTCAAAACGCTTGATAATGAAGTCGCAGGCCAGGTCTACAAGCAGTATCTTGGTGTCAGCGCATCAGACAATTTCATTGAAAACACATGTGAATTTCCTTTCATGTTGAAGCGAGGCGATAAATGGATCGCAAGAATGCCTATTGAAAAGGACAAAAATGGCTTCATTCATTTTACGGCGGACATTCACACCGGGGAAAAACTCGTCTTCTCTTACGGCTCAAAAAAACTTATCCTGCAGCAGTCCTTCAATCTTGCAGAATACATGAGCAGGAAAAATCTAGAGGGGCTTTTGATTCATGTCTGCAGGAACAGGCGCATTTACCTTAAGGACGAGGAGCTTCTGGAGCTTCAGGCTTTTTCAAATTTCTACCGTGAGACGGCAGGCTGCTTTGCCTTTGCGGAAATTTTGTACAAGCATAATGGCGGAGGCTTGCAGAACAGCGCACTCGTTGCCATTGGATTCCGGGAATTTGAAAATATCAGCGAAAAACTTAATGACGAGGACTGTTACATAGACCTTTACAGTAAGAAAAAATTCATTTCTTTCAACACTGATAATGATTTTTCTGTAAGCAAAGAAAGCAATCCCCTTCCCTTTGAGGAAAGGCTTGTGAATTTCCTTAATGCGACGAGCCGTGACCTCTATCTTGCCAACCAGAAACTTGAAGAGGCAGCCACGACCGACGGGCTCACCAGACTTTTCAACAGGAAGAAAATCTCAGAGCTGATAAATTCCGAGCTTACGAAACAAAAGAAACACAGAAAAATGAGTCTGATTATGTTCGACATAGACAATTTCAAGCGCATAAACGACACTTATGGCCATGATATGGGCGACGAGGTTCTCTCAAGAATCGCACAGACGGCAAAAAACTGCATAAGGTCTCAGGATTCAATAGGCCGATGGGGCGGCGAGGAATTCATGATACTTCTTCCAGATTCTGAAAAGCCTGAGGCGGCAGAAGTCGCAGAGAAAATCCGTGTAGCAATCAATTCCCTGGAATGGGAAAAAATGCCTGCGATAAGCGTTTCCCTTGGCGTAGCTCAGGTGCGTGAGGATGACGAGCTTAAAATGCTGTACAAGAGGGCTGACGAAAGGCTTTATTACGCAAAAATGCACGGAAAGAATCAGGTGATAACCGATGACATTACAGAGAAAGTGTGATTTTCCATATTTATAATTGCAAAATATTCAATATCATATTAAAAACATCTCACTTTACGCATAGGGAGCGACGGCGAAGCCGGCAAAAGTCGTGAGACGACTTTTGAGCGAGATGA
>CAMOEE010000125.1 GCA_946611835.1 uncultured Treponema sp.
ATGCTCCATGATTCCCGGAATAAGGACATCGCTTCCGTCACAGATACAATCGACCTCAAGCTCCTTTCCTTCCATGTATTTATCAATCAGAACCGGATTTTCGATTCCTGCGCTGAGGATGATTTTCATGTATTCTTTAACATCCGCAGAATTACGGGCGATAATCATGTTCTGTCCGCCAAGGACATAGCTGGGGCGCATCAGAACCGGGTAAGTGATTTTTTCGGCCGCCTCAAGTGCCTCAACCTCGGTGAAAACGGTGACACCCTTAGGCCTTTTGATGTCAAGCCTGTCGCAAAGTTCCTCAAAACGCTCCCTGTCCTCAGCAAGGTCAATCGCATCTGCGCTCGTTCCAAGAATACGAACTCCCTGTCCGTCAAGGTATTTCGCAAGTTTGATTGCAGTTCCGCCGCCAAAAGCCACGACGACGCCGATAGGTTTTTCGACCGCAAGAACATTCATCACATCGACAGGGGTAAGAGGCTCAAAGTAAAGGCGGTCGGCTGTGTCAAAGTCGGTGGAGACGGTCTCCGGGTTGTTGTTGACAATAGCGACCTCGTAGCCAAGCTTTTTTAAGGCCCTCACGCACTGAACCGAGGCATAGTCGAACTCAATTCCCTGTCCGATTCGGATTGGTCCTGAGCCAAGGACGACGATTGTGCCTTTTGAGGAAGGGGAAGTGAGTTTTTCGCACCTATCTTTTGATGATTGGTCGAAAAACTCATTAGCGAAGCAATGCTCCCCCTCGGCTACAATGGCTCCGCCATTTACGCCTACCCCCTCTGCGGGGACACCCCGCAACGCCCCGTTTCGTTCCTGCAGGAATTTTTCCGCCTCATTTTCGCCGCCTGTCGTTGAGTAGAAATATGGAGTCTCAGCATCGAACTCGCCCGCGCAGGTATCTACCATCTTGAAAGAGCGTGGGGTATATAACATATTGTCACACGGATTGGATTTTGCTAACGCAAAATCTATGTTTTTTAAAGAGGCGGCGTTAGCCGACTCTAATCCGTGTGATATTTTTTCTTCATGGTCTACCACATTTACTAGTTTCCACAAAAACCACTCGTCAATCTTCGTGATTTCGTGGATTTCTTCGACGGTGAGCAGTTTTCTTTTGAGGGCCTGGTAAATTGCGAAGATTCTCTGGTCCGTGCACTGGGCGACCCGCTCACGGATTTTCGCATCGCTTTCTTTTTCAAAGGCCGGGAGGTTCAAATCTTTAACGCCTACCTCAAGTCCCCGGCAGGCCTTTAAAATCGCCTCCTCAAAGTTCTGGCCGATTGCCATTACCTCGCCGGTTGCCTTCATCTGGGTTCCCAGGTTCCTTCTTGCGTAAACGAATTTGTCAAAAGGAAATTTCGGCATTTTTACGACGACATAATCCAGGACAGGCTCGAAGCAGGCCTTGGTCTTTTTTGTGACGAAGTTCGGGATTTCATCAAGGGTAAAGCCCACCGCAATCAGGGCCGCAACCTTGGCAATGGGGTAGCCTGTGGCCTTTGAAGCCAGGGCAGAGGAGCGGCTTACACGGGGGTTAACCTCTATTACGGCGTAATCGAAAGTGTCGGGGTTGAGTGCGAACTGACAGTTACAGCCACCCTCAATTTCAAGGGCGGAGATGATGTTCAATGCGGCGCTTCGGAGCATCTGGTACTCCTTGTCGGCCAGGGTTACGGTCGGTGCTATTACAATCGAGTCTCCCGTGTGGACTCCAACCGGGTCAAAGTTTTCCATCGAACAGACAGTGATTACATTTCCCTTTGAGTCCCTCATGACCTCAAACTCGACTTCCTTCCAGCCAGAAATGCATTTTTCGACCAGAATCTGATGAATGGGGGAGCGGTGGAGGCCGTTGTGGGCAATCTCGTCAAGTTCCCGGTCATTTTTTACGATGCCGCCGCCTGTTCCGCCCAGGGTGAATGCAGGCCGGATAATTGCAGGAAAACCGATTTCATTGTGAACGAAATCGACTGCATCCTCGTAGCTTGTGACGACCTTGCTCGGAATGCATGGTTCCCCGATTGCTTCCATGGTGTCCTTAAAGAGCTGTCTATCCTCGGCCTTGTCGATAGTCTGAGGCCTTGCACCCAAAAGCTCTACATTGTTCCTTTCAAGGAAGCCTGATTTTGCCAGCTCCATGCTCAAGGTAAGACCTGTCTGGCCGCCCAGGGTCGAAAGAAGGGAATCAGGCTTTTCTTTTTCGATGATTCTCTTTAGGGTCTCAAGATTAAGCGGCTCCAGGTAAATCTCGTCGGCCATAAAATGGTCTGTCATCAGTGTGGCCGGATTTGAGTTCACCAGCACGACCTCCAGCCCCAGTGACTTCAGGGCTTTGCAGGCCTGGTTTCCGGCATAGTCGAATTCAGCCGCCTGACCGATTACAATCGGGCCGCTTCCAATTATCAGGACTTTATGGATTTTTTTATTCAGTGGCATTTGATTTCTCCATCATTGAGATAAACTTGTCGAACAAAAAGTTGGTGTCGTGCGGGCCGGAACAAGCCTCCGGGTGAAACTGCACGCTGAAAGCCGGAATGTCCCTGTAGTCGATTCCCTCGCAGGTTCCGTCGTTCTCGTTCACGAAGCTCATTTTTGCGAAAGGCGGGAGAGAGGTACTTTCCACAGCATAACCGTGGTTCTGGCTTGTAATGTAGACCCGGCCGTTCTCTAAATCCTTGCAGGGGTGGTTTCCGCCTCTGTGCCCATATTTCAGTTTGCTGGTCCTGGCTCCCCGGGCAAGGGCAAGTATCTGATGGCCGAGGCAGATTCCAAAAATCGGGATTTTCCCGTATTCGCAGAGCTTTCTGATTTCTTCGATTACGCTTTTGTTTTCAGCAGGATCGCCAGGTCCGTTCGAGAGCATGATTCCGTCAGGGGCAAGTTTGATAATCTGGTCTGCTGTAGTGTTAAAAGGAAGGACCGTCACCTTGCAGCCCCGTTTTTCAAGCTCCCTCTGGATGTTGGCCTTGGCGCCAAAGTCGAAGAGACAAACAGAAAGTGGAAAGTGGAAAGTGGAAAGCTTGGAATTTTTATTGGGGATGGGGGAAGTCTCCCCCTCGCTCCCATCCCAAGTCGCTCCACGAATCGCCCCTGCAAGCAGTGTCGATTCTCTCCGCTTTGTTGGTCTGTCCGCTACCCTCTCTCCTAAGGGGCTTCGCCCCTTAAAATCCCCGCCATCCTTCATACAAAGGCTTTGCACATTTTCAACCGCATTTTCAATCTTATACGACCGAATTTCTTCAAGAAGTGAATCGTCAACTTTCAACATTCCGTTTTCAGTTTTCAGTTTTCCACTTTCACTGAGAATCATTCCGTTCATGACGCCGGCTTCACGGAGTTTTTTTGTGAGTGCCCTTGTGTCAATTCCGCAGAGCCCGACGATGCCCTGAGCCTTCAGAAATGAATCCAAATCACCTTCCGAGCGGAAATTGCTGGGCTTGTCGCAAAGCTCGCGCACTATGTAGCCCCGCACCCAGCTTTTTTTGCTCTCAAAGTCAGGACTCATTACGCCGTAGTTTCCGATGAGCGGGAAGGTCTGCGTTACGATTTGCCCGAAGTAGCTTGGGTCGGTCAGAGTCTCCATGTAACCGGTCATGCCTGTCGTAAAGACGACCTCACCGATTGATTTTCCGGCTTTTCCTATTGATTTTCCCTCAAAAATCGTTCCGTCAGCAAGGATAAGGTAAGCTTTGCTCATTTCTGCTCCCCGCACTCGCTTTCAGAAGCGCATGCTTTAAGGAATTCTACGAATAATTTTCCCGCATTGTTGGGCCGGCTCTTGAATTCCGGGTGAAACTGAACGCCGATAAAAAACTTGTGCTTCCCCTTGCCGCTGCCCTTAGGAAGCTCTACGGTCTCAACAATCTTGTCATCGGGGCTTGTTCCGCTGATGACTAGACCTGCTTCTTCCATCTGTTTGCGGAAGTCGTTGTTGAATTCGTAACGGTGCCTGTGCCTCTCGTTTATTAAATCCGAGCCGTATGCCCTTTGCATGATTGTTCCGGCCTTGATTTTGCAGGGATAGCTTCCAAGCCTCATGGTGCCGCCCATTATGACGCCTTCCTGGTCTTTCATAAGGTCGATTACCGGGTTTTCGCAAAGCTCGTCGAATTCACGGCTGTTGGCATCTTTAAGGCCCAAAACATCCCTTGCGAATTCAATCACGCTTATCTGCATTCCCAGACAGATTCCGAAATAGGGCAGATTGTGACTGCGGGCGTAGCGGCATGAGGCAATCATTCCCTCGATTCCCCGCTGGCCAAATCCGCCAGGAAGAATAATACCCTTGCAGTCCGAAAAAATTCCCTCTGCACTCTCGTCCGTCACTGTGTCCGAATCGACCCACTTGATTCTGATATTTTTCCCGATTACGAAAGAAGCGTGGTTAAGGCTCTCGACTATGCTCAGGTATGAGTCATGCAGCTTGACATATTTTCCCACAAGGGCAATCTGAATTTCGCCGGTCCTTGAATGGATTGTCTCCACCATCCTTGACCAGTCGGCCAGGGCCTTGTAGTCAGCTTTTTTTTCAATTCCCAAATCCCGGCAGACAACATCGTCCATGTTCTGGGCGTGCAGCATCAGCGGAACCTCATACAGACTCTTGCAGGTCGTGTTGTTGATGACGCAGTCTGAAGAGACATTGCAGAAGAGGGAAATCTTTTTCCTGATGTCGGCTGGAATTTCCTTGTCACAGCGGGCCACTATAATATCCGGGTGAATTCCCACAGCCATAAGCTCCTTGACCGAGTGCTGGGTCGGCTTTGACTTGAACTCATCGCTCCCGGAAATATAGGGAACCAGGCAGACATGAACAAAAAGGCAGTTCCGCCGTCCAACTTCCAGGGCCAGCTGACGAATGGCCTCAAGGAAAGGCTGGCTTTCTATGTCTCCGATTGTTCCTCCAATCTCAACGATGCTCACATCTGCCTTTGATTCTTCGGCGTTCTTCAATATGAAGTCTTTGATTTCGTTCGTGACATGAGGAATAATCTGAACCGTCTGACCAAGATATTCTCCCTTTCTCTCTTTGTTCAGTACATTCCAGTAGACCCTGCCGCTGGTGAGGTTTGAGTATTTGGTAAGGTTTTCGTCGATAAAGCGCTCGTAGTGCCCCAGATCCAGATCAGTCTCAGCTCCGTCTTCTGTGACAAAAACCTCACCATGCTGGAAAGGACTCATCGTTCCTGGATCAATGTTCATGTAGGGGTCGAGTTTCTGAGAGGCAATCTTAAGCCCCCTGGCTTTCAAAAGTCTTCCAAGGCTTGCGGCAGTGATTCCTTTTCCCAGGCCTGAGACAACGCCACCTGTAACAAAAATAAATTTAGACATAATGACCTCAAAAATAAAAAAGCCGTAGACTCCACACAGAGACAATCCCTGCGTAAAATCTACGGCTTCTTTGTCGTATTTCGTCACTATATTAGCGACTTGGAAGATTTTGTGCAACAGTTGACAAAAAACTTTGATATGCTGTATAAAAGAAAAAACGGCAAAGAGGTCGTAGACAGAGTTTCGCTCACCCGAAGCACTGTCTACGGCCTCTTTTTTTTGAACAGGAGAAAATTATGTGTGGATTTGTAGGTGCATTTGATTTAAGTAGCGGCGGAAAGCCACTGGCGGAGGGCCTGAAGGAGGAGCTTCGTTCCCGGGTTCTTGAGATGAGCAAAAAGATTCGCCATCGCGGGCCGGACTGGAGCGGAGTCTACACGGGAAAGAATGCTATTTTGAGCCATGAGAGGCTTTCAATCGTCGATCCCCTTTCAGGAAAGCAGCCTCTGGTGAGCGATGACGGAAAAATCATCCTTGCGGCCAACGGTGAAATCTACAATCACAAGGAAATCCGAAAATCTTTTGAAGGAAAATACAATTTTTTGACAGGAAGCGACTGTGAGGTCATCATCCCCCTTTACAAGGAGTGCAGGGAGAGCGACGGTGACTTCTCAAAAATGATAGAAAAACTTTCCGGCATCTTCGCCTTTGCCCTTTACGACAGCGAGCTTGACGCATACCTGATTGGCCGTGACGAAATCGGCGTAATCCCCCTCTATCAGGGCTGGGACAAGGCCGGCCGGTACTATGTTGCCAGCGAGCTTAAGGCACTTGAGGGAGAATGTCAGACAATCGAAGAATTCCCCAACGGAAGCTATTTATGGAGCAAAGAGGGGGAAGTCTCCCCCTGCGCCTCATCTAAAGAATCGGCTACCCCCTCTGCGGGAAGCGGCTCAGGCACAGCCTTCGCCGAGACTCGCTCAAAACCTGCCTCGCAGGTTTTGCCCCCGCAAGCGGGGTCGCTCCCTATCCGCAACGCCTGCTCACTTTCAAAACCTGTGCGCTGGTATAAGCGGGACTGGGAAAGCTACGACAGCGTAAAAAACGCTCCAAAAGCCACTGACGAAAAAGGTGAGGTCATCAACCCGGCCGTCATCGAAAAGGTGCGCAACGGTCTTGAGTCTGCCGTAAAAGCCCAGCTTATGAGCGATGTTCCTTACGGAGTTTTACTTTCAGGTGGCCTTGATTCGTCAATCATTGCCGCAATTACACAAAAATACTCAAAAAAACGGGTTGAGTCGGACTCAAAGGAAAGCGCCTGGTGGCCTCAGCTGCATAGTTTTGCGGTTGGCCTTGAAGGAAGCCCTGACCTTATCGCGGCACAGAAGGCCGCCGACTACATCGGAACCGTTCACCACGAGGTTCACTTTACGATTCAGGAAGCTTTGGACGCCCTGCCTGATGTAATCTATCACATCGAGACTTACGACATCACAACGGTCAGGGCCTCAACCCCAATGTATCTTCTTGCCCGGGTAATCAAGTCTATGGGCATCAAGATGGTTCTTTCCGGCGAGGGCAGCGACGAGCTTTTCGGAGGCTATCTTTACTTCCACAAGGCCCCGGACGCCAAAGAATTCCACGAGGAGCTGGTGCGAAAAATGAGCAAGCTTCACCTTTACGACTGCCTGCGGGCAAACAAGTCCCTTATGGCCTGGGGCGTTGAGGGCCGTGTTCCTTTCCTTGACAAGGACTTCATCGACATTGCCATGAGACTTAACCCCAGCGACAAAATGAACATCCGCCTTCCTGATGGAAAACAGCGCATCGAAAAATGGATTTTGCGAAAGGCCTTCGAGGATTTGCTCCCCGAAAGCATTTGCTGGCGTCAGAAGGAGCAGTTCTCTGACGGAGTAGGCTACAACTGGATCGACACCCTCAAAAAAATGACCGAAGAAAAAGTCAGCAATCAGGAATTTGCCCGCCGTGAGAACCGCTTCCCTGTAAATCCTCCAAAAACAAAGGAAGAATATTACTACCGGGAAATCTACAGCCGCCTTTTCCCCAGCGACAGCGCCGCAAAGTGCGTTCCTCACGAAGCCGGAGTTGCCTGTTCAACGGCCAAGGCCCTGGAATGGGATGCTGCCTGGAAAAACATGGACGAGCCATCTGGCCGCGC
>CAMOEE010000126.1 GCA_946611835.1 uncultured Treponema sp.
TGGACAAATCGAACAGCACACCGTCATCCTTGGTAATAATCTGTACACCCGTTTCTCGAATAATTACAGTACATTCTGCATAAACCTCTTTATCTGCACCATTTTTTTCATAAATCAACATATAAAGGTCTTCTATAAGCAACTTCGCTTTCGAAATGATTTTCTTTTCAATATTATTTTCTGCAAGGAATTTTTCTACTTGATGTTGTGTTCCAACAATCGATTCCGGATTTAGCTTAAACTCGTAAAATTCATGTTTGACCCCATTTATCTTTTCCGAAAGCAATAAAGGGTAATTATCTTTGCCATACCGAAGGCGGATGTACAAGACCATAATCACGTAGGTCAAAGCAGGCCCAATAGCAACTCCGACAAACATTCCATATACACCAAAGAAATACCCCAAAACTACACAGACCGGAGTCACCACAAGTACATCACGGAGAGCACTCATCATAAAGCCAAGCTTAATCTTGTCAATGAGCAAATAGTAAGAACTCAACATATACAGCACGCTCAAGAACACAAGTCCCAAGACTTCGATTCGAACACCAAAAACCGCATAAGAATAAGCGGCCGGATCGGAAATATCGTAAAGTTCCACAATAAACGGCGCGACAACAATCATCAACACCGTCAAAGCCAGACCTTCGACAACAGCAGTTTTCAAAGACAGGCTATAACATTTCTTGACAGCATCATAAGACTCTTCGCCCAAATAGATATTCATCAACGGAGTAAACGCCTCCCCCACACCATCAAACATGACTTGGATCTCTCTAACAAAAAGAATGACGGCTCCAAGTACAAGCATTTCGGGACCATACGCAAAGGTTATAAAACGGTTCATCACCGCAATATAACAGGCCAAGAAAAGATAGGCCCCCGCATCAATCGCACTATACTTACAAACTTCGACAACCCACTTGAACGAGAAGAAAAAGCCCAGTTTTAAAGAATTGCCTTTACGAAGGAGGTGCGCAAACGAAATGAGAACCGCAAGAAGCGTTCCAATAAACGAGCCAAACCCAATTCCCTCAATACCAATAAATTTCGCAAGAACAATAGAGCAGACTATATTTCCAATGATCTGCACGATACCCGAAACCATTGACAATATTTCATCGCCGTCAGCAAGGACCATTTCATACATCAACGTATAAAGCGGTAATAGCAAGAAAGTGTACTTGTACCAAAAGAAATATTCCTTTGCGGCATTAAAAACGACTGTAGATGGTTCATAGAAACGAAGATACGCATCCCCAAACAGCATAAAGACGGTGTACAGGATTAACCCCATCACAATCGTCGTCAACAGCCCAAAAGAAAAACAACGATCCGCTTTTTCCTTGTCAAACTCCCCCATGGCACGATTATAGAGGATTGGAACACCCAGAGCAATCATACATGCTCCACAACCCGCCAAGGAATAAGCCGGGACGACAAGGCAAATGGCGGCAACGGCGTCTTCGCCAAGCATCACACCCGCAATTACCGAATCCGAAAGGGTCAGCACCGTAATAACGAGCTGACCAATTGTACACGAAAGCAAGAGTGAAAAGAACTTTCTTGAAAGAAATGTCTTGAACATTTTACCTACTACAATATACCGAACGCTACATCCAGCCCCGTTGCCTCGAGAACTTCCTTAAAGTTGGGACCCACATTTTCAAGTCGCATGTCGCCCTGGTTCTTTTTCAGCGTCTTGAAAGAAGACAGCAACACGCGGATTCCCGCTGATGAAACAAAGTCACATTCCTTGAAATCAAAAACAAGGGATTTTATCTTTTCAATATGCGGGGCGAGGAATGTTGAAAGTTCCGGAGCTGTCAACGCATTTATTTCACCTGAAAGTTCTACTTTCAATTCATCGCCATTCAAATTAGATCTAATTTCCATATAGACTCCTTGCATTCTTAAAAGTTATCTTTTTTGCCATTGTTTTTTTTACTTCCCCAATCGTAAGCCCGGCATTTTCTTCTATTTGTAAAATCATTTGGCAGCAAAAGACAAATACTTTCGAAAAAGTCGCGATACTTTCGCTCTTGTATTTTCCGCCGTCGTAGTCAAAAGAAACTTCGGATTCTCCCTTGTGTTCCATAATCTCTATGTCCATAATACTTTCTGCCACTCTATAAGGGCTTTCAAGCCATTCGGCATAATCGAATATGGTGCTACTTTTTAGATCATACATATCGCCTTGGAAAATAAAGCAGATTTTATTCTCATCTGGCTGAACCCTCTTTTGGGACATGTCATTTGCACTGGAAAGGGATTGTAAAATTTTATTTTTGCAAGTTATAAGAGCGTCAAGAACGGGGGAACATTGAGGAAGTTCCAGCGCAATAAAAATTTCCTTCAAGAAATAACCAATGGTATTTGCATATTTTGCAGAATCTCTACCATTCCAAATCCAGTCAAAAGCAACTTGTTCACAGTCATTGTAAAGGGCCAGGGAAAGAGCCGTGGCAAAAAGATAAAACTCGTTCCGGCTGATCGAGCGTGCAAAACAGAAACCACGTATTTTTTCTGTGCAGGGAATTGTAATTATTTGACAAGCGGCCTTATCTTCTTTTTCAAAATCATGCTTTGGCGCACAATAACAGATTTTGTCGTCTTGTAAAGTGAGTGTGGAATTCCGGTTTGCAGTCAATGAAAGCGAGAATATATTTTTTTCGGCTGCGAAGGTTTCTTTTATAAACTCATTGTAGCAGTCTTTTGTAAGAACTTCGCCTCGATAAGCCTTTTCTATATCGGAAGCGAAAATATGCAGGGAAAGTCCGTCTGCAATAGCGTGATGAACTTCTAAAAGAAGAACAAGCCGTTTTTCTGTTCTGATGATGCGGCATCTGAAAAGTGGGCTTCCATCGAGATGGAAGATTTCTCCAAAGTTTTTGACGATAGCGTCAAGTTCTTTTTCTGACATAGCCTCTACGCTTATTGCATCGTCAATATTCTGTTTTTGATACTGCACAAAGCCCTGCTCCCTGTCTTTTTCAATCACGGTGCGTAAGGCCGGGTGTGCCTCAATCACTTTCTTCAAGGCCATACGGATTTTTTCTTCAATAACATGTTCCTGCATTACAATAAATAGCGAAATATTATGTACAACAACATTCGAATAAAGTAAATCCTGATCTATTTGTTCTTTTTGGGAACGTATGAGGGGAAGTTTTTCTTCCGGAGTTTTTTTTGACTGTGGGTGCGGGCCTGAAAGTTTTGCCTTATCCACAGCCTCCGCAATAGCACGGACAGTACGCTTTTCATAAATAAGCGGAACGGTAAGTTTTAAGCCCTCACAGGCAAGCATAAGCTCCATGGCACTTACGCTGTCACCTCCCATTAAAAAAAAGTCGTCATCAATACCGATTTTTTCAATATGATTACTTTCTGCTAGGATTTTATTGAAGGCAGCACAAAGCGTTACTTCGGTTTTTGTTCGGGGAGAGATGTATGGGCTTTGAGATGCAAAGTCAGGACGAGGCAGATTTTTCCTGTCAACTTTTCCGTTTGTATTAAGCGGAATCTTTTCCATCTGCACAAAAAAGGTTGGAATCATGTAGGCAGGAAGCAGGGGCTTTAGCGAGGCGCGGATGGATTCCTCAGGAAGAGCCTGTTCTTTCTGATAATAGGCACAAAGATAGTGTTTTCCCTTGTTTTCAAAGGTTTTTACGGCAACCATTTTTGTCTCCAAAACTTTTTTCAGCGCGGTTTCTACTTCGGCTGGTTCCACCCGGTTTCCGTTAATCTTTACCATGTCGTCTGCCCGACCCAGCACATACAGAAGTCCGTCATCTCCGCGGCGGGCAATGTCTCTTGTGCAGAAAAACTTTTTTCCGCCAATCGAGACAAAAGCCTTCTCAGTCTCTTCCTGCTGGTTAAGGTAGCCTCTGAAATAAGGCAGATAGAGGCAGATTTCACCTTCTTTTTCCGAAACTTTACCGTCATCGAGCAGAATCATGTCCGTATAGGAACAGCTTTTGCCGATGGGAGTGTTTGAGTAAGGCTTGTCAATCACAAAGTTGCAGGCGGTAGACATGAGTTCCGTATTGCAGTAGAGGTTCAATACTGCGAACTTCGTGCTGTACACATCGCTTACCCGCTCGGAAGAAAGCATAATCACCTTGGGTGAAAGGCTTTTGTTTTCAGAAAGAGGCTTTATCATCGAGGCCGTCAGAAACATTGCGTCAATCCTGTGGTCTTTTAAAAACTGCATGTAAAGCAGAGGATTCTTGACGACAACATCGGAGACTATATAAATAGTACCGGCATTATAGAGCAGGCTCACATTGATAATGGTAAAGGCTGAAAAAGTTACCGGAGCCACATTTGCAAAGCGGATGGCATCGTCCTTCATGGTATAGGGTTCTACAACTTCCTCGGCAGTGCCTTTTGCCATAAAGCGGTAGGCGCCATATTCTTCTACTACTCCCTTCGGTTTTCCGGTGCTTCCGGATGTATAGATGACGAAGGCAAGGTCATGTTCATCTGAATTCGCCCATTCCTCAGGATTCAGAGGCTCATATTCCATAGCTTGATCCCAGGCGGCCGCATCAAAAACAAGTTTTGCCCCTGAATCCTTCAGCACATGACTAAATCTTTCCTGCCCCATGCTTTCAGAAAGCGGCACAAAGGCGATTCCAGCCTTTATTACACCTAGCTGCACCGCTGTATATTCCATGGATTTTTCAAGATTTATGATAATCAGGTCTTCTTTCTGAAAGCCTTTGTTTTTCAGAAATGCAGCTACACGGCCAGAAAGTTCGTCCAGTTTTTTATAAGAAGTGCTGCGTTCGCCGTCTTTATCTACAACAGCTGCCCGTTCAGGATATGTGGCAACTGCATCTAAAAAATTTTTTAAAAAATCAATCATACTTGTAAACGCCTCTTTAATTTTTTTTATTTTTAATAAAGTCAAGGACTGCCTTAAGTCCTTTTTCGATGTCGTCTGTATTCAAAAGCATGTTTACCCGAAAGCAAAAGCCTTTTTCAGGCCTGAAGCCCTGCATGATGCCGGGATAGACAAAATAGCCTGTGTCCTTCATCAGCTGCTTCATTGCCTCCAGAAAATTTTTCTCGTCTACAGGCTGGTCTATAAAAAGCATGGCATAGTGGCCGGAGGTTTCCGGCGGGATTCGGGCAAAATCATAGTCTTTTACAAGGGCTTTTACCTTTAGAAGATTTTTCTTCCAGAAGCTGCTGTAAACATTCAGGCATTCGTCGAAATTTTCTGAAACAAAATGCTCTGCCCCTTCCTGACAGGAATAGTTTAGGGAACCGCCATATATGTCTTCAAGGCTGTCAATGTCAGCATAGTATTTTTTATGCACCACAATATAGGAAAATTTTATGCCCTGAAGGCCCAGCGTTTTATGAGGACTGTAGATGTAAATAAGATTTTCCTGGGCGCCAAAAACTCTTGAAAACTCAAAGCCGTTTACACAGAGGGATTCATCCAGGATAACCATTTTTCCGGCATCCAGAAGTTTTTGAATCCCTTTTGTTACCTTCTCCGTAAAATAAATAGAGCAGGAATTGACCGGGGATGTAAACCAGAAGGCCGTACAGTCTGACTGAAGGAGCTCTTCTGCATCAAAAGTGGTGTTTATATTTTCCATGTAGCCGCCAAAAAGGCGGTAAGGAATGGCAAGGTCATCAAAGCAACTTTGGGTCGAAAAATAAACCGGCTCAATAATTCCCACCTTTTGATTATGCTTTTTTAAGAATATAGCGAGCGTTACGATAGAAAGGGTGCTTTGAGATACAGGCGCAAAAAAAGAATTTTCGTAAGCTTCATCAGAAAATCCCAGTTTATGGGCAAGGTCTCTTTTTATGCAGTCAGGAAAGAAATACTGATAATCAAACAAGTCAGACTTTTTACCAAGCTTTACAACTGATGCAAGCTTTTCCTTATAGTCAGAACCAGAATTCCAGTCGGAAAGATTTACCGGCGGATTTTCTTTTGGTAATGCTTCTAAAGCAGCTTCCAATTCCATTTCAATTTCATAATCAGTCATAGAGAGCCTCGTAGTTCATGTAATCGAAGGATTTTATCTGCTGGAATCCGTTTTTTTCGCTGTAAAAACAGATATCAGGATAATTGATGCCGTTGAAATAATTCATCTGTGCAAAGGAATAAGAACCCATGTCACCAAAGACGATTTTGTCACCCGGCTTTAAGGGGGCAGAAATCAACATAGGGTTTGATAAAGGGGAACGATTTTGCAAAGGGAAAACCTTTCATGGCTAGCAAAAGAGAAAGGCCTGTTTGGTCTGCTTTTGCCCGTATGTTCCGGAAATTTTCGGCAAGTACATCAGTGTTAACGATGTAGCAAGGGGTTGAAAGCTCCTCAATAAAACTGTTCTGATAAAAACACATACACTTTTACAATTCGTCATTTAAACAAGTCCAAAAGCGACATCAAGGTTCGTCGCTTCAAGAACTTCCCTGAAATTTTCGCCGACATTGACAAGCTGCATATTCCCCTGTTTCTTTTTCAAAGTCTTAAACGTAGACAGCAACACGCGGATTCCTGCAGAAGACACGTAATCGCATTCCTTAAAATCTAGGTTAAGCAATGTGATTTTTTCAAGATGAGGAGCAATCGTTTCCGACAATTTTGGGGCCGTCAGCGTATTCAATTCACCAGAAAGTTTAAGAGTCAACTCAGATCCGTTCAGATCCTCTTTAATATCCATTTCAAGCTCCTTCTTTATTAAAAATTTACATTTTTTTTCAAGCAAACCTTTCAAAAGGAATTTTCAATTCAGCATCAAAATCGATGAACAATCTTAACGCGACATCACTTTTTTTGCAATAAAGATTTCATTGTGCGCAAATCTGCGCCAAAATTTATGGTTCGAAAGTGCTAAATCCTTCGAGTAGAATTTTTTCATTATTCTTTCGGGAACAAACCAACACATCATCTCATAGAGTACATTGCAACGCATGGACTGAAGTTTTTCTAAGCGATATTTTTCGAGCATGCGATTAACATATTTATCAGAGAAAAGGTAACTTCTATGCACTTTTCCGACGAATTCGTATTTCGCCTGGAATACATCCAGATTTCTGAGGAAAAAAGGCAAAACAACACTTTCCATGGAATCGGAAACAATCAAAGGTTCCAATTCATTCTTTATAAAATTAGTGAAATAGCAGGGCGTAAACTGCCCATAGATATCGTCATCCCATGCCGGGGTTGTTTCATAAAATTTTTTTGTTTCGCTATACGAAATCATATATTTTCTCACAATCTCGTAATAAAAATAACAATAAAAAATCCATAAGAAGCAAAAAATCCGCCCCTTTCGAGGCTAATTCCACAATTATGAAGCTTTTATAGGAAGCTTACCCGAATTTTCCGGAGCGCTGCATGCTCTGGATTTCTTCGATTCCGAGCAGCATGGCGCGGGGTTTGGAGTTGCCCTTGGC
>CAMOEE010000127.1 GCA_946611835.1 uncultured Treponema sp.
AGTTCCTTTTACTTGCTTACCATTCAGCCACCATTCTTCATAGTTATCCACAACATCAATAATGGCGGGTTCTGTTTCGCAATGCAGAACACCGTTTCTCCAGTGTTCGATGTGTGTTGAGTCTGCGGTTAAAATAGCTGGAATTAAAGTTCCATCCTCAGAAACTTCATCGTTTAGAAGTCCATCTTTGATTGTTATTGTAAAAACACCCTCGATGGTATATTTTCCGTTTGCGAGTCTATTGTCAGAAAGTAAAATCCTCTGATGTTGATATGATTTGAAACTTTTCATAGCGTTCTCCTGTGTCAATTTCTTTTAATCTGAATTTTTCGTTTTTGAATAATCTTTCATGATTTTGTAAGGCAAGCCGTCTTTCCAGTATTCTCTGACATCCTTTTCTTCATCAGCGACTTCTATGACCAGTCCGTTCTGCCAGTATTCCCAGTGCATTGGATATTCAACTGCCGGTAAGTCATTTTCCGAATGAATAAGCCCATTCTTGAAAGTGTAAATTACCAGCACTTCTTTTCCGTTGATTGTTTCGACACGGGAATGTCGGCCTTCAAGGATTTCTCCGCCTGCGCAGAACTGTTCAAACTGATAGTCTTTGCATAGAGATACAGACTGCTGATAAAGTTCATTTTTTTTGAATCCTTCTTTTAAATTTCTGATTTCTTCTTCTGACATAACGCCTCCTTGTATATCATGCACATTGTTTTCGAGCCACTTCGTAAGCCCCATAATCGGAATTTAACGCTAATTATTTGATTTGTCAATCTGTTTTTTCAAGTTGTTCGGAAAGAAACACGCAATTTATGCCACTTATTCTTTTTTCCAGTTTTAAAGTATTACTTTAATGACGAAGAACAGATATGAAATTAGAATAACAGATATAGTCCCAAGGTCGTCACGGGCGTAAAGATTGGGGGCGTTCTATAAGAATGATACATCAATCGTCTTGGGTGTTTGTGGCAAGATTCTTATTATGTGAGGAATTAATATGCAACGACCTATGATTTATGATGAGCATAACGGTGTCGTAAGAACGGCAGACAGGAAAGGTTTCGGGATTATTGATGCTGGTTATTATGTTGATGAAAACCGTCATCAGCTGAAAATCTGCAAAAATGTAAAAAATCGGGAAAGCGACCTCTTAGATTTTTGCAGGGATTTTATATTACATTTCGGCGTTGCTCCAAATACCGTGAAAGCAAACGAAGTCGCATTAAAGTCAGTTTCTGAAAAGTGTTATAATGCGCATGAGAAGATTTTCGAAATAGGCGAATTCAAGATGAAAGTAGATTTACTTGACCCAGAATGCAGAGATGATTTCCTTGAAATCTCGTTTAAGGTGCAGGCTAAGTAAAGCATTGCTTTTGGAATAAATTCGAAAAAACTTTCTTATTGTAGAGTTTGTTCCAATTAACTTGAAATAACGACTTTACCAATCAAGCACTATTCTCTATCATAAAAACATGAATGATAGAAATTGGGGCGGAAAAAGAGAAGGCGCAGGCAGAAAAGCGACAGGACTTAACATCGTGAACATAACGCTCACGCTCACTAAGGAAGAGGCTAAGAAACTAAAAGAATATGCCGCTCACGAAAATCTCTCCGTGAGTCGTTTTCTCGCCAAAGCCCTGCTCCTGACTCCAGAAAAAAAAGACTAACAAGGAGATAAATCAAATGAAAAAAACAATTTCTATCATCACGATTCTTGCAATGGTCGCAATGAGTCTTATGTCATGTGCATCGACAAACCATGCGGTGGCTTACAACATCGTTGATGTACCCGTTGACCCGGTTGAGGGTGCTAAGGCGGTCGTTGCTTACGAGAAAAGTGGAGATTACCTCTACACTTTCAAAGCTGTCAATTACGGAAATGCCGAGTGCGAGGTCAAAATCTACGATGACAAGTACATGAAAATCACTTATCCGCAGACTGGGGCTTCGTTCTTCTATTACTACAAATTCTACGGAGACTACCTCGAATACTCAGAGCGAAAAGGAATCTTCGGATATGCGGTATCTCTCACGACTGGCGGTGTCGAGGAAATCGTGTTCAGAAACACATTTCACGGAGCTTACAAATTCAAGAGCATCGCCGACCAGCAGCAGAACGACAGGCGGTATGCAAATGGCTACATCACATGGAACACATTCCCTGCCGCACGACAGCCGGACTACCTGTATTTCCTTGAATTCTTCCAGTTCCGAGACAAGAAACTCTCAAGCTCGAAAGATACAGCAGGGAACAAGCGAGATTTGGCAGGAACTCTCTACTGTGCGATAAGCGAGAAACCAAGATGGAGGGCAAACTGGACTTTCAAAGACGAGACAGTTTCAGACACTAAGACAGAAACGACGAATCTGACTGAACAGTAGTTTTTATAAATGTCATTAAAGTATTACTTTAATGACAAAAACTATTTAATCAGTTAAATTAGATATTGCCGTGGAA
Organism: uncultured Treponema sp.; assembly: GCA_946611835.1. Lineage (GTDB taxonomy): Bacteria > Spirochaetota > Spirochaetia > Treponematales > Treponemataceae > Treponema_D. The sequence goes on from CAMOEE010000127.1 coordinate 2,462, forward strand.
ACAACGGAGAAATCCGCTAACTCGGTGTTTACCATTGAAACTATTTCGTCCTGATATGTGCGAATGAACTTGTTCCAATGGTACTTGTTTATTTGCAAAAGCGCATAACTCGCATATATAGCGTACCCACTTTTACAGCCTAGAAGCTGACAGCACCCACTTGAGCGTATATACCGAGAAACTCAGGCGTGTTTCCATATTGTGCGTTCACCGCCTTTATGGTTTCTGTCGCTTCTTTTTTGCCCTCTTAGATTCCTGCAGGGATTTTATATTACATTTCGCGTTGCTCCAAATACTGTAAAAGCAACCGAAGTCGCATTAAAGTCTATTCCTGAAAAGTGCTATAATCATGCATAAAAAAAGAGCCAAGAAGTCCAGTGTGCTTGGGCAACAATTACCCAAGGGCTTAAACAAACTTGACTCTGATAAAATCTTACATCAATTTTATGTCATTGTCATTAAAGCGTTACTTTAATGACAATGAGAATTTCTTGAATTAAAATAATAATGTCGGTTATGTCAGAGATAGCCACTGCGGCTTTTCCACTGGAATTATGCGACAGAGGAGTACTGCCCTCTACCGACATTTTAGTAAGAGATTGGAACGAGTTAGTGTGCCGTTATTTGATGTGCTGAGGTTTCCAATCTCTTTTTCTTATATTTCGTTCTCAAATGCCTTTACAATCAGTTTCCGTTCGCCCGGCAGAATTTCTATGGTAGAAAAGGCATCGACAATCGTTAAAGGAGCATTTCCCCTGTTTTCAACAAACAAATTTCTTCTTCCAATATCAAGGGAATAAAATTCGATTCCGCTATTGTTCACATACCAACGGATGTCGATGGTTTGCCGGTGCTCGCCATCATCAATCAGATAAGTATCTGTAAGCATACCAATGTGAGGAAATCCAGAGAAAGTTCCTTTGCTACCATCTTCATTTTGATAGATGAGTGTCTGAAAGTAATACTCGCACAAGTCAGACAAGACCAGAAGCATGTCGTCTTTTGAAAGCGTTTGTGTATCAATCGGCTTATAAAATTCTGCCTTGATTTTTTCATAATCTGGAAGCGTGATTTTGGATTCGTCCTGTCGCTCAAAAAAGCAGGAATCAAAACTGCAATGATAGAGCGTATTCTTCGTTTGAATCAGATATGTCTTCTGCTCATAATCAATTGTGATATTTTCTACTGGAGATGTATGCCCGATTGTGTAGTCATAAATCCCCGGTCGGTTAAAAAAAACGCCAAAAATGAGTGTGTAAGTCTTTCCGTGGTGTTCGATTGTATCTACATGCCAATTTTTGAGCGTGTTCTGAGTATAGGTTTGTTGTGTTTCTGTGGTCATCGTGTGCCTCCGTTACGGGCCTTCAAATGTGATAAAATCTCAGTCCGGCTGTCGTTCTATCATCTTTCATCATCATAAGAATCGTGCAAAGTCAGGCTTTCAGCGCTACCAATGCAAACGCCCTCTTCATCCCAAAAAAGTGAACTAGAATCTTTTGGGCACATGCGTATGATTTTCTTGTTATCCATGACGTTCTTCCTCCACGGCTTTTGCTAATGATTTTATCGCCTGAAGATACTGTTCGTCTGAGAATGTATATTTTCCCAAATTGTTTTTTCTTGCAGTATCCGCATCTCCGCATGTATTAAAATGAAAGATTGTCCATGACATAGTTCTGGGCTTCAGCCCAGGTTCAACAAGAGCACGGACAGAATCGCATCCTATATCTCCACAAGAACAGCATGCAACGGGCGGACATTCATCGAAAGTGACAGAATTCAGCAAAGCCTCAAAATCAATGTCATACCAGCCGAGCGGTTGAAAACTGTCGAATTCAAGATTTTTGCCGTCTACAGTAAAGACATAGCCTTCTAACATTTCATCAGGATTATGTCCGAGAAATTTAATTTTCTTCCAGCCAAGTTCATTTATCATCTTAATATGTCCTCCTTTGCTTGTATTTGTCCGCAAAATAAGACTTGCGTTTCAATTTCCGTAACAGTAACACCGTTGCTTTTTGGAATTATTTTTTCAGGCACAAAAACAGGTATTCTTATTGACCCCTCGTTTATCCAAACCTTTAGAAACTTCTTTCCCAAAAGTATTGTTTCCTCGTATTCAGAAAGATTGATTCTTGTCATTTTTAGCGGCTCAATTTTTGCAGTCTCAAAATTGAAATCCGAAGAAACAAGCCCTGAATCAAACGGATATGCCAGCCCCCAGAAAATATAATCATCCGTATGTCCTTCACTGAACTCATAAAATTGCAAAGGCTCAAAGAAGTTCCAAAAAGCCATATCGTCATTATGAGTACCTAATAATCCAAGATGTTCCGAGTGGTAGCAAATCATTCCGTTCGTAGGTTTTATCTTTGATTGCAGGATAGACATTGAAGGAAATGCATCAACAATCTCATAGTCACCGCCGATTTCAGAACCTCGTATGATTATTGTTGTTGTAAGCTCGTCTGCGTTTTGTTCGGCTTGAATTACAGTCAAAACTTCCAAATTGTTCTTTTCATCCTTGTTTATTCCGCCTTTGAGATAGGAAAAGTGACCGTTTTTGATGACGGAAAGCAAATGCTCGTTTAATTCTTTTTCTGGATTATCGAGAAAAATCTTGAACAAATTAAAATCTATCGAACCTGTCAGTGATTTGCCTAAAAAGAATTTCAGCATATCAGTCTTTACGATTTCTGATTCTATTTCCCATAAAAGTAAATTATCATGAAGAGGAAAATTCGTATGGTATTTTTCGTTGATGATTCTATAAAACTCAGGAAACTTTTCTTCGTTGATATACATATCGAGGTAGCAGAAAAAAGGGTCGGCAAAAAAAATACCGCAATCAAATTTTTCCTCAATGATGTCAAAAATATCCCACTCAAGAGACTGAAATAATTTGTTCCAAGAGTATTCGAATTTTCCAGAAACCATAGCGAATTGCCTCCTCGTCATTTCATATTATTTCCCCGTACCTGTTATTTTTTTAGGAACATACGATTCCAAAAGTGCATACATTTTCTCGTTTGCAGCCCAGCGGAAAATATTTGCAATCTCATCCCCATCTATGGAATTCTTAAACATCTCAGGAGATTTTAACAAAAAACCTGCCTGGTGACTTACTTGATAAGAACATTCGAAACTGCATATAGCAAGTAAATCATCATAACCGGGATGCTCGTACATAGGATTCGCACCTTTTTCTAGTAAAGATTTTGCCTTGTCAAACTCCATTTTCTGAACTGCGATGAACAAGTCCAAATTGATTTCCCTTATTCCATGAGCGATAAAGTCAGATTTCTTGCCATCAAGGACTTCTTCATCGATTTCATCTTCCCTTGCCCATGTTGCTCCACTTATTTTTGAAAACGGGATTTCTCCAACCTCAATACCTTTTTTCTCTTTGAATAGAGCCAAAATCTTTTGTGCATTCTCGTAGTTCTTGATGGCTGTTTGATTAAATGGCTCCATGAACTGTTGTTCTGGATTGAGACAAATTTCCCAGCAACAGCTTATATACTGCACAGGAATCGGGAGCCCGAAATAATCCTTCATGCCGATGTCAAAGAAAACATTTTCGTTGTAACTGCCTGAGTCCAGCATATATTTTACTGCGTCATATTCATTGAATATTACCGCCAGAACAAACGGGTCTGTAATGAATTTTCGTCCAGCCATAGAAATTGCTCCTTTTGCAAATTTTATTCTACAGCGATTTTCTGTCGTGGTAATTAAAGTTGTGCTTTAAATGCCCAAAATGACTTTTATCTCACATTTGGACTTCGTTTTGTCCGAAAGCCATTTTGTCCGCCTTCAGGGGCGTGACTGGCTTTCGTGACCGAAGGTGCGGCGTTGAGGAATTTAGAGGGAGAGGTGGGGGAATTTTTATTTCACGGCATTCGTTTGTTTTTGTTTCCTTAAGACCTTCGTATTTAGACCATGAATGTCGGATGTATATTCTGTCTGCTCCAATATCTTCAAGGCGAAGTGCAGCAATTTCCCCTTGTCTCATTCCTGTATAGAGGGCAAGCATATTTGCAAGCTTTTGCAGTATCATTTTCCCATTCTGTGCAGAATACAGACATAGCCTGTTCCAAAGTAAGAACTTGACGTTTTGCAGATTTTGCAGAGCATTTGATAATACCATCATAGCAGTTGTTATTTGTCAGTCCATGAAGGTAAGCCCACTTCATTGGAATTGTAATAGCACTTACAATGGAATTGATTGTTTTTGGGGCAAGATTTGCAACAGAATCATGCGTAAATATCTGATTAATATCATCTCGAGTTATTTCATCAACAGATTTTCCTGCGAGAAGCGGAAACCAATATGTTCTCAAGCGTGTCATTAATGCCATACAGTAATCTCTGTGAATTGACTGGCCACGCAGCTTCTTCTCTCGTACATATGGTGATTTATTAAAATCCCAAAATTCTTCAAGGTACTGTTCGATAGGTTTACTTTGTGGAGTATTAGGAAGGATGAAAGACTGGATTAAATGTCGGCCTTGAAGTGTTTGGGCAATCTTGGAAACTTCTTCAGGAGTGAAATCATAATTTCTTAGATTGTTGAAGAAAGTGATTTTATCAACGGTAGTTTTATTATTCGCTTTCCCATTTGTGCGAACTGGAATGTTACCGTTTACAACCCAACCCATGACAACTCTTTCAGCTTGAGCACGATTTTTACAACCTGTACTTTTCTTGTTTGCATGAGTTCCATTTGGCAGAAGAATTTCTGCGTAGTAGACACCATTAGATGTCTTATAAATTAAATAGGGCTTAGCCATGAGCATCACCTCGTTTTCCCATAGGTTAGAATTATGGGTTAAAATCGATGTTGAAGTTCACGCTAAGCCCTACTTGATTGGGTTTAGTAGGGTGTTAAATCCTTACGACGCAAGCATTTAACTGTATAGCTGGGGTAGGACTCGAACCTACGGCCTCCGGGTTATGAGCCCGACGAGCTGC
>CAMOEE010000128.1 GCA_946611835.1 uncultured Treponema sp.
CCTTCTATTTCACGCTGGGAAGCCTGTCAGTCCGAAAGAACCTCAAATGGATTGCTGACCATGCCGAATTGTACCCGAATGAGATTTTTGCAGTTTCCGGAAAGCCGCTTCCATCTGTCGTCCCGCCGGAGCTTGAAAAACTAAAGTCCCTTCCCAATATTGTTATGACAGGTTATCTTTCTGACGAGGAGGTAAAAGCTCTGCTCTCAAAATGCAAGGCTTTCGTCTTCCCCACATACTTCGAAGGCTTCGGCCTTCCTCCTCTTGAGGCCTTAAGCTGCGGCGCGCCGATTGTCATTTCAAATGCAACCTGTCTTCCTGAAATCTACGGAAAATGCGCGCACTACATTGACCCAAACGAGCCAAATGTGGATTTGGAGAAACTTTTGGCAGAGCCAGTGGAAGTTCCTGATGCAATTCTTGAAAAATATACGCTTGAAAACACTGCCAAGAGAATGTATGAGGTGATTAAAAGTTATCTGTCAATAAAATAATTTTATTGACAGAAATCAACATTAAAAAGATAATAAAAACATGAATTTTCTGGAAGATACGAATGAAGATTTTACGGTTCTATGGGAAAATGAAGAAACCGCTGATGTTAAGATTTCAGAGAATTGTGCATACATAACTCGTTACACCACTAACCCCGCAAAGCAAATTTTTTCAAAAAGTAAAATTCCACTTTTTGAGCTTGGTGAAATCCTTAAATGGAGATGTTGGGATGAAGACCGGGAAAATATCGATAAATATCTTTACAAACTCGGTCTTACAACATTTAATCCATATAAAATCTGCAGAAAGACTCACGGTGTAATGTTTCAGGACAAAATCTGGTTCAGATACAAAGGTGAATCTCTTAACTGGGACGATGTTAAATGCAGATAGAAGAATTTTTTATCGATGACAGTTTTTTAGTCCGTACAAGCGGAACAAGCGATGGCACTCAGGATAAGTTTTTCAAAGATAACCTTTGGTTCAAACTTGACCGTTATGGTGGAGAAGGATTTGCGGAAACAGCAGCAAGTATTATACTAAAGGAAAGTGGTATTGATTCTTCAAAATTCGTTGAATACACGCCATGCCTTATAAATGGAAAAACCGGCTGCTACAGCAAGAATTTTTTAACTGAAGATGAATCCTTTATAACGCTCTATCGACTTTACAAAAATGTAACGGGAAAAGACTTAGCCCAAATTTGTTCCCACATGGATTATGACGACGCTATCGAATATGTAATCAGTTTTGTAAAACAACAAACTAACCTAGATATTCACGAATATCTCGCAAATATATTTGCTTTAGACAGAGTTATATTAAACGATGACAGACATTTCAACAATCTTGGAATAATTTACAACGGAACTGATTTCAGGCCTGCCCCAATTTTTGACAACGGTAAATCTTTTTTAATTGGAAACAAAAAAGCTACGGAAAAAGCCTCAATTCAAGAAAAAATAGGATGTATATTTTCAAAGAGTTTCAGTCCATCATTTGAAATCAACGAAAAATATCTTAAAAAATACTGCACATTAAAAATAAATGATTCATGTCTTAAAAGCATTGAAAAACTCGAAAACAAAAAAATAACAGAAATTTTGAAATTTACTCTAAAAGTTTGAAAACACTTATAATTGATTCTCATATCTAATATTTGATATACTGTTTGACATGTTCTCTGTCCTCTATACTATGCTAATTTATCCGCTCTATCTTCTTATAGAGTTCATTTTCACATTCTTTTATCGTATCACTGATGTTGCGGGAGTTTCCGTAATCGGAGTCAGCATTGGAATCACGCTCCTTTGTCTTCCTTTGTATGCTGTTGCCGAGCACTGGCAGCAGGTCGAGCGTGATGTACAGAAAAAACTTGCCCCTGTAATCCAACATATAAAATCAACATTCACTGGCGACGAGCGATACATGATGACTACCGCCTATTACAGTGAGAATCATTATCACCCGATGATGGCATTGCGCTCTTCCTTCGGTCTTTTGATACAGGTTCCTTTTTTCATGGCGGCATACTCATATCTTTCAAATCTCTCGATGCTTCAGGGCGAAAGTTTCTTGTTCATTAAAGACATGGGAAAAGCTGACGCAATGTTCTCAATCGGAACTTTTTCCGTAAATGTGCTTCCAATCGCAATGACCCTCATAAACATTGTGGCTGGCGCAATCTACACAAAAGGATTCGCTTTCAAGGAAAAGGCACAGATTTATGGAATGGCCTTGATTTTCCTTGTCATCCTGTACAATTCTCCCAGCGGACTTGTTCTTTACTGGACTATGAACAATGTCTTCTCTCTTGTAAAAAACATTTTCTACAAGCTCAAGAATCCGCTAAAATCATTCTGGATTTGCATGTGTGTTTGTGTCGCCATTGCAATTATCGGAATCGATTTCTTTACTGAGACGCACTTAGACAGCAAAATTCTTCTCACAATATTGATGAGCATTGTTTTTTTCATTCCGCTTTTAACAAAAGGAATTTCATATATTCTTGGAACGGTTTTCAAAAGCATAACCGAAAATCCTAAGCTGTGCGCTCTTCTTTTCTTTGCATCAGCGCTCACGATGACAGTTCTTGCTGGTCTTTCAACGCCATCTACGATTATTGCTTCTTCACCAAAAGAATTTTCTGGTATAGGCTCAAATCCGAACCCTGCTGCATTTGTCTGGAATTCCTTCTTTCAGGCTTTCGGTTTGTTCCTTTTCTGGCCAGCATGTATTTATGCTCTCTTCCACAACAAAAAGAAAGTTTCGGCTGTCTTCTCCATACTTTTCAGCTGCATGGCCCTCGGTGCTCTTGTCAATACATTCTTGTTCTCAGGAAACTACGGTGACCTCTCGCTTTTAATCCAATTTGATGAAATTGTGGAGCCAAAACCTGAATTTCTCGAAGGAATGATTAATCTTCTGGCTATGGCGGCAGTTGTTCTTATTTTTACTCTTCTTGCCCGCTTCATAAACGCGAAATTCCTTCCATCAATTTTCTTTATACTTACGCTGGCCCTCTCGGCTTCTTCTTTCATGCACATGAATACAATCAGAGCCGGCTTCACGGACTGGAAAAAGCTCTCAAACACAGAAGTCGAACTCAAACCAGCTTTCCATCTGTCAAAAACAGGAAAAAATGTCATCGTCCTCATGCTTGACAGAATGCAGAACTGGTATATTCCGACGATTTTCGAGAAAAGCCCGGAACTTTATGATACATACTCTGGCTTTGTGCTATATCAGAATACGGCATCATTTGCACAACATACTATTATGGGAGCACCACCGATTTACGGAGGATATGAATATACACCTCTTGAAATCAACAAACGGCCTGATACATCTCTTCTTCAAAAACATAATGAGGCCCTTTCTGTCCTTCCACGCATTTTTGACGAACAGGCAGGTTTCTATGTAAACACGGCAGATTTGTCATGGGCTAATTACAGTGACTTTCCGCCAGACATGACATTCTTCAAAGAATGGCCGTCGATAAATGCACAGATGCTTTACGCAAAATATTCGGATATCTGGTACAAAGAGCACGAAGCCACATCTTCCATAAACACATCAGATGCTGCAGTGCGAAGAAACCTGCTCTATTTCAGCATTTTCAAAAGTGTCCCTATGATTTTCAGGAAGGCACTTTATAACAGCGGCCACTGGTGGAGCTCTGATAAAAGCGGTGAGGATTTGACACGCTGGCTCGGTTGGTATTCAGTTCTTGATTATCTTCCACGAATCACGGATTTCAAATCTCCCCGAGGAAACGCCTGCATTATTCTTGCGAACGACACTCCGCATGACTCGCACGAATTACAGGCTCCTGATTATGTTCCGGTGAAAAATGTAACGAATCATGGAGACGCTAAGTATTCCTACCGGTCTGATTACGGAATTAATGCCGCTGCCATAAAACGAGTCGGAACATTCTTCAAATATCTCAAAGATAACGGTGTCTATGACAACACTCGCATAATCATTGTCTCAGACCATGGCGGAACTTCAAAAGAAACAGAAAACTTCGACGAATCTGACCTCGACAACAAAATTGGCAGGGGCGGATTTCATCCGACGCTTATGGTAAAAGATTTTGGCGCTACAGGAAAACTCACATTTAATCGTGATTTTATGACAAATGCTGATGTTCCTTTGATTGCACTGGAAGGCATAGTTGAAAAACCACTTAACCCATATTCTGGTAAGGAATTAAAGGCTCAGAAAAAGGACGGAATTGCCGTAACGACAAGCCATGCTCACATGCCAAAGCACAACAACAAGAACACATTCGTCATCAATGATGATCAGTGGTGGTTCGTAAAAGATGATATTTTCGACTCAAAAAACTGGAAGCAACTCTCACCAGAAGAAATAAAAAACATGCAGTAAGGAGAAGCATAAATGACTTCAATTTTACCTTTGTATATCGACCCGGGCACAGGCTCAATGCTTTTCTCAATCTTTATCGGAGCTGCGGCGACACTGTTCTTCCTGGGAAAGGCTGCGATTCTTAAGCTCAAATTGTTTTTGTCTGGCGGTAAATCTGGCAGGCAGGACACTTCTTTTACACCTTACGCCGTATACAACGAAGGAAAGCAGTATCAGAATGTTTTTCTCCCTGTTTGTGAGGCTTTTGAAGAGCGAAAACTGCCATTGGCCTACTACACCTCAGATGAGAATGATCCAGTCTTTTCAAAAAATTATGAATATGTAAAACCTGAATTCATCGGTGAAGGAAACCGTGCTTTTGTTCGTCTCAATATGCTGAGTGCAGGTGTCGTTCTTATGACCACGCCTGGTTTGCAGGTTTATCAGATGAAGCGAAGCAAAAATGTTAAGCATTATGCTCATATCCTTCATGCGGCTAGTGATGCTACGATGTATCGTCTTTTCGGAATTGATTTCTTTGACTCTGTGCTTTTGAGCGGTGACTATCAGAAAAAAGATATTCGCTATCTCGAAAAAGAACGGGGAATCCCGGAAAAAGAACTGGTCACTGTCGGCTGTCCCTACCTTGATGTTCTCAAAAAAAAGATGGATGCTATTCCGAACGAGGAGAACCATCCTTTCACTGTTCTCGTATCTCCTTCGTGGGGACCAAGCGCCTTGCTCTCAAAATATGGCGAAAGTCTTCTCACACCATTAGTCGAGACTGGCTGGAGAATTATTGTACGCCCTCACCCTCAGTCAAAAAAATCAGAAGGAGAAATGCTTGATTCACTCACAAAGAAATATGCCGATTCAAAGAATCTGGAATGGGATTACGAGCGTGACAACATCTATTCAATGAAAAAAGCCGACATAATGATTTCGGACTTCTCAGGAATCATCTACGACTACACTTTCTTGTGCGACAAGCCTGTGATGTATGTGAACGCAGAGCTTAATTTAAAGCCTTATGACGCATGGTTCTTGCCGAATAATGGAAAGGACATCTGGCAGTTCAGTGTTCTCAAAAAAATCGGAATAGAGCTTAAATCAGAGCAATTTGAAGACATTAAAAATGTCATTCAGGGAATAAGCGATAACAAGGCACTTGCTGAAGCCAGGGCAAGTGCAAAAGCAGAGGCATGGCAACATCAAGGAGAGGCATGCGAAAACATAGCTGACTTTATGGTTGCGACTCTTAAAGACATCGAAGAAAAAACTACGGAGGAAAAATAATATGCAGGCTATCATTCTTGCGGCAGGTATGGGAAAACGCCTCGGCCGATACACACAAGGTGCGACAAAATGCATGGTCAAAGTGAACGGAAAAGCCCTCATTGAATACGCCATCGAATCTTTAGTCGCAAACGGAGTATCAAGACTCGTCATGGTCATTGGCTACAAGGGTTCATTACTCAAAGAATATATAAACTCTAAATTCAACGAAAACAACCTTAACGGGATGAAAATTGAATACATTGAAAATGCCGTTTATGACAAGACAAACAATATTTATTCACTTTATCTTGCCAGAAATGAAATGAAAAAAGATGACACTCTTCTTCTTGAAAGCGACATAATCTTTAAGCCGGAGCTGATTTCAAAAATCATAGCTGATAAAAATCCGAACCTTGCGATGGTCTCACATTTTGAAAGCTGGATGGACGGAACTTGTACGCAGCTCGACAGTGAGAATAATATAGTAAATATAGTCGATAAAAAGCACTTCAACTGGCAGAACACAGATTCTTACTACAAGACAGTGAACATCTACAAATTCTCACCGTCTTTCTCAGCGCAGTATTATGTTCCTTTTTTGGAAGCATATCAAAAATCTTTCGGAAAAAATGAGTATTATGAAGAAGTTCTCAAAGTTCTGAGTTTTCTTTCCGCAAACATGCTCAAAGGTTTTGTCGTAAGCGGAAACGACTGGTACGAGATTGATGACCCGGCAGATCTTGCAATCGCAGAAACAAGATTTGCCTCAAAAGAAGAGCAGATGTCTCGTCTCCAAAAACAGTACGGTGGTTACTGGAGATTCCCTCAGCTAAAGGATTTCTGCTATCTTGTAAACCCATACTTTCCGCCACAGAAAATGGTGGACGAGCTAACAGCAAATTTCAAGACTCTGCTCACGGAATATCCAAGCGGAGCCGCACAACAGAGCCTTCTTGCTGGAAAGATTTTCAATGTCCTCCCAGAACATATTGCGGTAGGAAACGGAGCGGCTGAATTAATTTCATCTTTGTGTGAAAGTATAAATGGAACTGTCGCTATTCCCTACCCGACCTTCAACGAATACCCTGAGCGATTCAAGAATGCAAAAATCGCTCCCATTTCCGTAAAGGAAGATTTCACCTACGGTAAAGATGAAATACTAAAGGTTGTTCATGAAACAGGTGCAAAAACCGTCCTACTCATCAATCCTGACAATCCATCTGGGAATTTCATTCCTAGAGACGAGGTTATTGCCTTGCTTGATGAACTTAAAAATCTTGATGTAACTTTGATTTTCGACGAGTCCTTCATTGATTTTGCAGATTCAGAAAAACGCTACACATTGATTGATGAAAGCATAATCGAAAAATACCCGAATCTTATCATCATCAAATCAATCAGTAAGAGTTATGGAGTACCAGGCTTACGACTTGGTGTTTTCGTAAATAATAACGCGGAAACAGTCAAAAAAATCTGTAAGACAAACGCCATATGGAATATCAATTCCTTCGGTGAATATTTCCTTCAGATTTATGACAAATACAAATCAACATACAAGGCGGCTTGTGACAGCATTGCTTTTGAGAGAAAACGATTTATTTCTGAGCTTTCAAAATTCAGGGAACTCAAAGTATATCCAAGTCAGGCGAACTTTTTGCTATGCAAACTCGAATGTCCTCTACTTACATCAAAAAAACTTGCTGAACAGCTTTTGGAAAGCAAGCAAATTTTAATCAAAGATCTTTC
>CAMOEE010000129.1 GCA_946611835.1 uncultured Treponema sp.
TGCATGAAAGCCGTTCGCAAAATCCAGCGGCCCACAGAGACAATCATGCCGGTTCGCTCAAGAATCGGGATAAATTCGTCTGGATTGAGGACACCGTAGCCCGGGCAAGTCCAGCGGATAAGGGCCTCGCAGCCAATTACATTGAGGACAGTTTTGTCTGCATCGAGGTAGAGATTCCTTGCATCGACCACAGGCTGATAGTAAAGCTCAAAGCCGGCAAAATCGTTGCGGATTGAGTCACGGATTTTCTCCTGGAAATCAAGGTTCTTGAGATGCTTTGCATAATCGATGGCGTTGAAAGTGACGAGCTGGTTGCGGCCATTGCGTTTTGCATTCTGGAGTGAATAGTTCACCTTTCGGAGAAGACCGTCGAGCTGGGAAGAGTCGTTCATAAAGGCAACCATGCCGCCCGAAACGGTAAAAATAATATCGTAGCCAAGGCCATGCTCAGCCTCTGCAATTTCCCGGCGCAGGTTCTCGTACATTTTTTGAGCCACGAGGGCCGATTTTCCTGTAAGGTTCATGCAGACGAATTCATCACTGGAAAGCTTGTATGCTTTTGCGACTCCGGAACAGACTTTTCGGCAGCAGTCGCCCACCTTTGAGACGATTACATCACCGGTCATAACGCCATACTGCTCGTTTATCGAGCCAAGATTGTCGATGTCGACTTTGAGAATAAAGCCGGAAACGCTCTGCCTTTTAGTCCAGATTGAGCCAAAATCAATACGCATCTGAGACTCTGTGGCAAGCCCCGTAAGCAGGTCAGTCTTGTCTTCGTTAGTAACGATTGCAACCTCACCAACCATGATTTTTCTTTTTTCACTGTCATCGGGAAGGAGCCGGCCACGGCAGCGAATCCAGACCGGTTTACCATTTTTGTTAACCCAGCGGTAATCAAGGTTATGCTCTGTTTTTTTGCCTGATTTGAGTAAATCCAAATCAGCACGCAAAGAAGCCTGATCCTCGTGATAGACAATCTTCATCAGCTCCTGCGTGGCATTTTCCAGTTTTTCTTCCGGGAAATTGAATATGTTTTTTGCAAATGGTGAGATAAAATATGTGTCTTTGTTGAGATCGAATACAAAGAGGAATGTATCCATGCAATAATTGAGAACATTTACGATGCCTTCAAGCTGTCTTACTTCCAGATTTTCCAAACCGTAGCTCATATTTCAATCACCAAGCAAACACTTATAAAAAATATAACACAATAAAAAAAAATTTCCATTGTTTTTTTTTATTTTTTTAAAAAAATTGCAGCACAAGACTTAGACATTATACAAATTAGAGTTTTTTAAGTATTTTTTAACAATCTCTTAATCAGAGGCAGACTGCCAGTCTTCATAAAGGACAGTGTACTTGTAGGGGAATTTTTTCGAGAAAAAGACATTGTGATTTCTCTGGATAAAGACAGCCTCGATTTTAAAGCCGAAATTCTCCCGGAGGGAAGGAAGAATCTCCATGGACTCCTTGCGGCCAAGCACAAAGAAAGCCGTCGTAAGCGCATCAGCAAGCATAGAATTTTCAGAGATGACAGAAACTGAATACAACTCATTGTTTACAGGATAACCGTCAGCCGGTGAAAGAATATGATGATAAAGCTTTTCCTTTGACTTGAAGTAACGCTCATAAGTTCCGCTCGTGACTACTGAAATCTCAGGCAGGGAAAGCTTGATGAGGGGGGCCATGTCAGGATGTTCAGGATTTTTGATTCCCACATTCCAGAGACCAGACTTCTTTTTTTTGCCGTAGACATAGACATTTCCGCCCAAATCGATTACGGCACGGCGAACCTTGTATTTCTTGCATATTTTTACGATTTCGTCGGCCGCAAAACCTTTGGCTATTCCACCCAAATCAATCTTCATCCCTTTTTTGGCGAAACGAACCGTTTTATCTTTTGAATTGAGAATAATGTTTTTATAACCAACAAGCGGAAGAATTGCGTCAATCTCAGACTGTTCTGCCACATGGGGAGTGTCGGAAGTTATGCGCCACAGGGAAACCAAAGGCTCAACACTGATGTCAAATGCCCCGTTTGTAAGGGAAGAGACTTTCTGAGACATCTCAAGAACAGAAAAAACATCGTCGCAAACTTCGACCGGCCTCTCATCAGCAAAAGAGTTAATCCTGTACAAATCAGACTGGGGCTGGTCAATGCTGAATACATCGTCAATCTGCCTGAGGCGCTGGAAAATTTCATCATAGCAGGCTTCTTTGCCAGACTCATAAAGATTGACAAAACAAACTGTTCCGAGCAGACGCTCATAACGAGGGTCAGGCACGGAACAGGAGGCCAGCAAAAAAAGCATGAAAGCGAGAAAAAATGAAAAAAGAGCCTTTAAGGTTATTTTCACGATAGTTTAAATATACAAGGCTTTTCTTATAAAAGCAAGAGAAATATTAAAATAACCCTAAGAAATTTTATTTTACAACTCCCTTCACAAGAATAATGTTTCCATAGAGGCGGGCTTCTCCTGTCTGGATTACGGCATATGAATCCCTAGCCCACTGATAGAAATCATCCCGGGATACGAAGCCTGTTTTTTTGTCCGGGTAAGTGTCACTGACGATTTTTGAAAAAACAGACCAAAGCTCCGGCTCAGCCATTCCAGCGGCCTTGTCCTTTGGATCCATATCCATAAGACGGGCGGCATAGTCAGCAACATGATCGAGCGGGAAAAGGGGAATAACAGCCTTGAGAAGGTCATCGGCATTTACTCCCGGGAACTGCAGGACCCGTTTTCCGTTTGTGGCGGCAGGAAAATTAGCGTCAACAATGGCAATTTTGTCTCCGTGCCCCATGTCGCATAAGATTTTGAGCAAATCGCCCGTAAGAAGTTTACTAATTGAATTCAGCATATGAACCTCCAGATTTTTATACTAGCAGATTATATCTTTTTCTTTCAAAAATACAAGAATTTTGCATAATTCTGTCAGAATTTATTTGACATTTGTTGGAACTGTGATATTCTTGATTTATGAAACGATGTTCTGTATTTTAGAACACCGTTCAAAAAAAGTTAGGGTACGCTTATGATTATAGCACAATTCGAAGATTTGCATAGATACGACTCACTCAACCCCCTTTTCAAAAAAGCCTTTGACTGGATTTTAAGCACTGATTTTTCTTCTCTTGAAATCGGCAGGGTCGAGCTCCATGGAAAGGATTTGTTCGCCAACGTTCAGGAGTACGAAACCCGCTCAATCGAAGAAAGCTTTTTCGAAGCCCACCGAAACTATATCGACATTCAGCTTCTGGCCTGTGGCAGCGAAAAAATCGGCTGGAATCATGTAAAAAACCTTTCCGAGCTTGAGCCCTACAATCCCGAAAACGACTTTCACAAACTTTCAGGTCTCGCAGCGGAGACGGTCACAATCGGCGGAAAAAGACTCTGTATTTTATTTCCGGAAGATGCCCACGAGCCATGCCTCAACGCAATCGAGGGCAAAAAAGAAAAAGTCAGAAAAATCTGCATGAAGGTAAAAATCTAAGATTCGGGGCTGCTATGGAAAACGAAGGCAAAGTAAAATCACTTCAGAAAGCTCTCAAAGTTCTCGAATGTTTTACCCCAAAAACAAAGGAATTGGGCGTATCAGAAATCGCCAGGATGCTCGACCTCAACAAAAGCAATGTTCACAATATCCTTTCAACCCTCGAAGAATGTGGTTATGTCAAACAGAATAAATCTTCCGAAAAATACAGTCTCGACTTCAAGATGGTAGAATTTTCCTACACAGTCATGGCGAATTATCCATACACAAACCTTATAGTGCCGGTCTTAAAAGATCTGGCAAGTGACTTAAATGTAATCGTCTATTTTGGGATTCCCCACGGAGACAGAGTTCTCTACCTTTTTTCTGCCTACCCCAAAAGCTACGGAAAAAACATTCCTTACCGTTCAATTCTCGGCGAAACGGCTCCTTATTACTGCACTTCAATTGGAAAGGCCCTTCTCTGCGCAATGAGCGATGATGAGATAAAGAGCCACTTAATAGAAGAAAAAATCAAATACACCGAAAACACCCTCGTCGACAACGATGCGATTATCGAAGACCTGTCAAAATCAAGGGAGCGGGGATACGCAATCGATGAGATTGAGCATGAAAATGGCGTTAGGTGCGTCGGTGTGCCGGTTACGGACAGAAATGATTGTCTGATAGGGGCAATCAGCGCTTCCGGGCCAGTTTCCGTAATTACGGAAAACGATGTGGAAAGCATAAGTCTCAAATTAATGACCGCTGCTTTCGAGATTAAATCAAGGCTTTAGGCTGAGACATTCGGCTTAACATAAATTTTTTTCATAAACAAAATTCAGGAGGATAGTTATGAAAAAACTTCTTGCTGCGTCAATGTGCGCACTTCTTTCTATGGGTCTTCTTCTTTCTTGCAACGGAAAAGGTGAGAAGAAAGTCAATCTTATCTATTCCGTAAACGCTGTTCCTGGGGACGCTCATTATGACGCAATGATGAAATTCAAGGAAGTCGTAGAAGCTGAGTCTAAAGGCAACATCACCGTTGAGACCTATCACTCAGGCTCCCTCTTCAAACAGGATCAGGAAGTCGCTGCCGTAAAATCTGGAAAAGCAGACATCGTTTACCTCTCAGCTTCCTGGCTCACAGACGGCTCACCATGGATTGGAATGTTCACAGCAGGCTATGTCTTCAAAAGCTATGACGACATGACAAAAATCTTGAACGGCGAAATCGGTAAAGAAGTATTCGGCCGGGTCGTAAAAGAGCAGGGAATTCGCCCGCTGGCCTCATACTACCTCGGAACACGCCAGGTCAACCTGCGTGAAGACAAACCGGTACGCACTCCGGCAGACTTGAAAGGCGTTAACCTTCGTATGCCAAACTCTGAGGCTTGGGTAACACTTGGAAAAGCTATGGGCGCAAACCCGACACCACTGGCATTCTCTGAGCTTTACATGGCTTTGCAGACAGGAACAGTTGACGGACAGGAAAACCCGCTCCCGACAGACCGAAGCGCAAAATTCTATGAGGTCACAAAATCAATCAGCCTTACAAACCACCTCGTAGACTCAGTATGGCCATGTATCAACGAAGCAAAATGGCAGTCACTCTCTGATCACCAGAAAGCAATCATCATGAAGGGTATCGAAGCAGGCCGCCAGACTTGCGACGAGAAGAACCTCAAGACAGAAGCTGAAATCATCGACTTCTTCAAGGGACAGGGTCTCAAAGTTTACGAGGCTGACACAAAAGCCTTCGCAGAGTCAGTTCTCCCAGCCTACCTCAACAACAAGAACATCACAGGCAAGTGGGATATGGCACTCTATGACAAAGTTCAGGCAGCGCTTAAATAAGCGTGCTTCTTAACAAGTTACGGGCGGGTCCCAGCTACGAGAAAAAGCAAGGAAACTCCCCTTGCGGGGGCCCCCCTTGCTTTTTCTCTGCGTTCCACCCGTAACTTGCCAGTCACTCACTTCTATTTCCATATATAGGAGGCTTTTATGAAGCTGAAGGATTTTCTACTAAAAGCACGGGATGTTGCTGAAATTTATGTTCCCTGCGGTGCTTTTATCGTTATGTTCGTGGTCTTCGTCGCTCAGGTTATTTCACGATATGTTTTTAATTTTCCCCTCACCTGGGCCTATGAAGTTACAGTCTGGGGATTTTCCTGGACAGTTATTCTTGGAGCCTGTTACGCAATGAGAACACGCTCACATGTAACTTTCACCATGATTTATGACGCAGTCCCAAAAAAGGTCGGGACTATTCTCTGTCTTTTGGGCAACATTTTGATTGCGATTGCTCTTGCGATTCTTATCATTCCAAGCTGCCACTACATTAAATTCATGTTTTTTCAGAAAACTTCGGTATTCCGCATTCCGCTTACCGTGATTTTCGCTCCATTTGCATATTTCTTGTGTTCGATTATCGGCTACACAATCAAAGATATAATTTCAGAAGTTAAGATTCTGAAGTCTCCCGCTTCTGAAGTCACCAAACCTGCCGAAGCAGACGCTTCTCAGACTTCTACAGAGGAGGTTCGCTCATGAGTTTCGCCCTTATCGTCGCACTTGCGATTTTCGTTCTTATTTTCGTGCTCCGTATGCCAATTTCAATCGGCATGCTGGTAGCAGGTGCCTTCTATTTCGTCATCAAGGGAATCTCCCTTGATTCTGTCTGTGACTTCGTAATGAACACCTACTACACGAACTATGTAATCATTGCGGTTCCTCTCTTCATCTTTACGGCAAATGTAATGAACTCAGGCAAAGTAACCGAAAAAGTCTTCAAATTCGCAAACGCTGTCTCTGGTGGCCGCAAAGGTGCTCTGGGTCATGTGAATGTAATAGCTTCCCTCGTCTTCTCTGGAATGACAGGCTCGGCACTTGCTGACGCTTCGGGTCTTGGAAAAATGGAAATCGATGCCATGAAAAAAGAAGGCTACGATGACGGTTTCAGCTGCGCAATCACTGCGGCTTCGGCTACAATCGGACCTATCTTCCCGCCAAGCATTCCCCTCGTAATGTACGCAATGTTCGCCAACTGCTCTGTGGGCGCTCTCTTTTTGGGCGGCATGATTCCGGCAATTCTCGTAGCAATCGTGCTTATGATTTATGTAACCATGATGTCACACCTCAGGAATTACCCGGCTGCAGGAAAAACGCCGTGGAAAATCTTCCTGCACGAGACTTTGGGAGCAATTCCTTCTCTTCTCACTCCTGTAATTTTGCTGGCTGGCATTTACACCGGCGTTATGACCCCGACTGAGGCTGGTGCAATCGCAGGTCTCTACGCAATCATCATTTCATTCTTCGTCTACAAGGCCCTTTCATGGGAAGGCTTGTGGAAAATCATCAAGGAAACCGTGGCTGGAACAGGCTCAGTCTCCCTCATGATTGGTGCGGCTTCGGTCATCTCATATATCGTTGCCCGAGAACAGATTGCAAACAATCTTGGTGCCTACATCATCGGCCTCAACCTGGGAAAGCTCGGCTTCCTTATCATCGTTAACATCGTCATTCTCATTCTTGGAATGTTCATGGACACATCAACGATTCAGCTTGTCTTCGTTCCGATTTTGATTCCTGTAGCTGCTGCTTTAGGAATTGATTTGATTCACTTCGGTCTTGTCGTCACCCTCAATATGATGATTGGTCTTTCAACGCCGCCGTTCGGAATGCTGCTCTTTATTACGGCAAACATTTCTGACACGCCGCTCTCAAAGGTAATGAAGGAAATTTTGATTCCGATTCTCTTCCTGCTGGCAGTCCTGGCTTTCATCACATTCGTGCCGAATTCGGTTCTCTTCCTGCCAAGAATGGTCGGAATGATTTAATTTAGAGGAG
>CAMOEE010000130.1 GCA_946611835.1 uncultured Treponema sp.
GAAAACGGAAAGTTTAGGATTCTGAAATGGAAATCGCCTTCGTGAGTGTATAAATCTCACTGGGGCGATTTTTTTTGGGGGGCCTTTTTGTCCCCTGCGTAAACTTGCTGTCAAAAAAAATTGACTTCTTTCAAAAGCCATGTCAAAATAATTTTTACAAAGGAGAAAAGCCATGGATCAGAAACAAGTCGTGTATATTCGCAATAACGAAAGACTTCTTACGATTAAGTGGCGACTTACCACCTGGTGTAACTATAACTGTTCCTACTGTGTCCAGACCTTAGTCCGTAAATTTGACAAAACCAAAAAAACAGATTTTGATCGTCTGCTTTCAGCCGCAAAAGACATAAACATGTTCCTTGAAGAATCCACTCGTGATGTAAAAATCCTGCTGATCGGAGGGGAAGTCTCCTGGTACGACCTTGAGACACTTATAGCGGCAATTCCGTCAAAAAAACTGAAAATCCTCAGCTTCAGCACGAATCTTTCCAACAGCTCAGACTATTACATTTTCCTCGCGAAATACCTCCACTCTCGGGGCATAACGCTCGATCTGGTCTGCAGTCTCCACAAAGAATATGTACAGCCAGAAGCGTTCATCAACAAAGTCCTGCACATCCGGGAAGCCGCCGAAATGAAATCCATCCGCCTTGAAATGGTCGTCAATCACAAAACAGAAGCTCTTTATGCGATGGTAAAATCCACCTGCGAAAAAAATGCGCTTGATTACCGGTTCGACTACGATATCACCGAAAGCGAAGAATACCGCAGCCACGGCCTTGCCGTTTCCAGCTACAAAAATCCGCGTTACACCGTCACTTTTGACGATGGCACAAAGGACTATACGATTTCAAACAGCCAGCTCCTCAATCTCAGAAACGGTCAGTGCGCCAATTCCCGCTTCCTGTCGGAAGGATTCTACTGCACGCGAGGTCTGTCCTATCTGAGCATTGATGTCGATATGGTTTCCGACAATGATATCTGTATTCCCCGCGAAAAATTCGTTCCAGTCCGAGATTACCACCTCCAGACCGAACCACACCTCTGCACCGAGAAAAACGGATGCCTCCTTTACGGAGACATCTCCATCGCAAAGAAAAAAGAGGATATTGATTTTTAATATAACCCATCTACGGAAGCCACTTGTCGACGGGAACGCACTATTCCAGAACAAGGGCGGGGACGATGCCGACGGAAGAATTACGCACACCTTCTGTAACAGAAAATCAAAATTCATTTTTTTTACTTTTCCCTTGACAGAAAAGAATAGATAGAGTAATATCATATTGTACACAATATAAACGCATTAAATAATTTTATTGTTGGAAAATTCTGGAGGTTTTATTATGATTTATGATTATGAAGTAACAAAGGCAAACGGCGAGAAACTTAGTCTTTCTGAATACAAGGGAAAGGTTATGCTTATCGTAAACACTGCGACAGGCTGCGGTTTTACTCCACAGTACGAGCCAATCGAAAAGCTCTACAAGGACTATCACGAAAAGGGTCTTGAAATCCTTGATATTCCCTGCAACCAGTTTGGCGGTCAGGCTCCTGGCAGCGATGAGGAAATTCACGAGTTCTGTACCCTTCACTACAACACGACCTTCCCTCAGATGAAAAAATCTGATGTAAACGGCGAGAATGAGCTTCCTCTTTACACATATCTCAAAGAGCAGAAGGGCTTTGCCGGTTTTGACGAGCACAAACTGAAGGGCCTTCTTGAGGACATGTTCAGCAAGGCAGATCCTGACTGGGCCAAAAAGAGTGACATCAAATGGAATTTCACGAAATTTGTGATTGACCGCCAGGGAAATGTCGTAGCCCGCTTCGAACCGACTGCTGACATGGCGAAAGTCGAAGAATGCATCAAATCATTGCTCTAGTAATCAAAAACAAGGGCCAGGCCTCTGCCAAACTTACTTTGTGCAAGCCTAGCCTAACAATTTTCTTTCTGTTATACTCATCTGCATGATTATCGTACTTAAAAATGGCGTTAGCGACAGCGAGAAAAGCAATATCAAGTCTGTCCTTAAAGGACATTCTTTCAAAATAAACGAAGTCAAGGGCGAAGAAAGCACAGTCCTTGCGGCAGTTGGAAAACTTGCCATGGATGTCCGTGAAGTCGAGGTTTTGCCCGGAGTTGAAAAGGTAATTCCGATTTCAAAACCCTACAAAATGGCTTCACGGGAATTCAAGCCCGAAAATACCATCGTAGAGATTCCCAATAACCGGGGTCAGATTATCCGTGTCGGCGGAAGCCGCCTGGTTTCCATTGCAGGTCCCTGTGCAGTCGAGAGCCGTCAGCAGATGCTTGATGCGGCTAAGGCTGTGGCGGCCAGCGGAGCTACAATGCTTCGCGGAGGAGCTTACAAACCCCGTACATCTCCTTATTCTTTCCAGGGCTTGGGCGAAGAAGGACTCAAATACCTCAAAGAGGCCGGTGAAAAGTACGGTCTTCCTGTTGTCACTGAGATTGTCGCCAGCGAGTACATTCCTGTGATGAAAGACTATGTTGATGTCTATCAGGTCGGGGCGCGCAACATGCAGAATTTCGAGCTTTTGAAAAGGCTCGGTGCCCTGGGAAAACCTGTCATCTTAAAGCGGGGGCTTTCGGCCACAATCGAAGAATGGCTTATGAGCGCCGAATACCTTCTTTCTTCTGGAACTGACCGTGTTATTTTGTGTGAGCGTGGTATCCGCACCTACGAAAAAGCAACCCGCAACACTCTCGATTTAAGCGCAATTCCTGTTCTCCGCAGCATGACCCATCTTCCGATTATCGTTGACCCAAGTCATGCTCTTGGCGTTAGAGACAAAATCCCGCCAATGGCTCTTGCTTCCATTGCGGCAGGGGCTGACGGCATTATCGTTGAAGTTCACTGTCACCCTGAGCAGGCTCTTTCTGATGCGGCTCAGGCTCTCTACCCTGCCCAGTTCGACAAAATCATGCGTGACATTGAGTCTCTTGCTCCAGTCATGGGCAAAGAAGTCGCTCATATCCGCTCAGTCGACTCTCAGAAAAAGGCAAATGCCGAAAAAATCACCCACAAAAAGCCAATCTGCGTTTTCTCCGGCATGAAGGGAGCTTACGCTGAGCAGGCAATCGAAAATTTCTTTGAGGATTCTGTTGAAGCCCAGACGGTCGATTCATTCGACGAGATTTTCCAGGCTGTCGTTGACGGAAAGGCTGACTACGGCATGGTTCCAATCGAAAACTCAACCGCAGGCTCGGTCTACAACAACTACGACAACCTCACCCGCTACGAGGACATTTCCATCGTGGGCGCCCTCACTTTGCGGATTCAGCACTCGCTTTTGGGCGTTAAGGGAGCTTCACTCGACACAATCAAAAATGTCTACTCTCATCCCCAGGGCTTAAGCCAGTGCTCTAATTTCCTGAAAAGTCAGAAATGGAATGCCGTGGACACAGTTTCGACAGCGACGGCGGCAAGCCTTGTTGCAGAAAAGGGTTCGGTCGAAAACGCCGCAATCTGCAACGCACGGAACGCGGCGATTTACGGTCTTGAAGTGCTCAAAGAGGGCATCCAGAACGAGCAGAACAATTACACCCGCTTTGTTGTGATTGCCGCAAATCATGTCAAGGAGCCTCTCAAACAGTGGAGCGAGCAGAAGCCCAACATGGCAAGTTTTGTCTTCACCACAAAGAACGAGGCCGGCGCTCTTTACGATGCCCTTGGCGTTTTCAAGCAAGCAAACCTCAGCATGAACCGCCTCGAATCACGCCCAATCGCAGGAAAACCATGGAAATACTGGTTCTACTGCGATGTCGTGATTGGCTCAGATATCGAAAATCCGGCTGAATATATCACCGATTTCAGCAAAAAATTAAAAACAACCGCCGAAGATGTCAGAATTCTTGGTATCTATGCGGAGTAAAGGAGCTTGTATATGAAAAAATATGTTTTGTCTGTTCTTGTCGAAGACCATGCCGGCGTTTTGAGCCGTGTTTCTGGCCTTTTCAGCCGCCGTGGATTCAACATCGACTCTCTCACAGTCTGCGAGACCTACAACCCAGGCCAGAGCCGCATGACAATCGTTGTTCAGGGCGACGAATATGTCCTGGAGCAGATTAAAAAACAGCTCTCAAAACTCGTCGAGGTAATTTCAATCAAGCACTGCCACAAAGAAAACACCACCCAGCGGGAAATGGCTTTGATTAAAGTTAAGGCAAGCGGAACAGACCGTGCCGTCATCATCGAAACCTGCGACATTTTCCGTGCGCACATCGTCGATGTTTCACAAAGCTCTGTTATCGTCGAGGCAACAGGCAGCGAGGAAAAGATTTCAAGCCTTATCCGCCTTCTTGAGCCATACGGTATCCTTGAACTGTGCAAAACAGGTCTCACAGCAATGGGCCGGGGCGAAGAAGTTTTGAAATAATTCATAATGCTGAATGCATAATTCATATTTGGGGGTTCCCGCCGCTACTACACTTCGTTTCGTGGTACGGCGGTCGGGTGTTGCGCACTTACGCTGACGCTCCAACCGCTCACTCACTCGCCACAGGCTCGTTCAGCTTGCGGTCGCCTGCGGCGGTGCTCCACCCCCTAACCCATAACACTCTCAGTTTTCAACTTACATAACAAGTCGAACTTCCGTT
Organism: uncultured Treponema sp.; assembly: GCA_946611835.1. Lineage (GTDB taxonomy): Bacteria > Spirochaetota > Spirochaetia > Treponematales > Treponemataceae > Treponema_D. The sequence goes on from CAMOEE010000130.1 coordinate 4,625, forward strand.
ACTGCGGTAAGCTTGCTTTCCGGGATGTAGTTGTCGCTGAGTTTTTCTCCGTTCACATAGAATTCACTAAAGCCGCTTTCCTTTCCGTTCGGGTTTTCGACTGTGATTTTGAGGCCTTTACCACGGAAAGTCTTTTCGATTGAGAAATTCTTCCAGTCAGACGGGATTGAAGGAGCAATCCTTAAGCCACCGAAGTCAGGTCTCATGCCCAAAATTCCTTCGACGCAGCCTACCATTACGGTTGAGGCTGTTCCCGTAAGCCAGTGAACATGGCTTCGGCCGAAATGGGGGCTTGCTTTTCCCTCGGTGAACTGGCCGTAGCAGTATGGCTCCAACTTTCGGATTTCTGCCCTTTCATTCTGGGCTGAAGGAGCATTCTCCATGAAATATCTGAAGGCGGCGTTTCCGTGTCCGCTCAAGGCTTCGGCAAGGATTATCCAGCCCTGACTCTGGGAGAAGATTCCTGCGTTCTCTTTTACGCCGGCATTGTAGATTACGGCAAGAGCACCCTCAAAGGCGTGTGAGTGATACGGAGGATCCATGAGGACGGCTCCGTATTCTGTATTGAGCTGTTTTTCAACCTGGGCCAGAGCTTTTTCTGCCTGTTCCTTTGTGGCCAGTCCTGAGATTACTGACCAGCTCTGCGGGTTGAGCCACATGTTTGCTTCCGGGTCGCCCTTCTTTCCGATTGTCTCGCCAGCCTCGGTAAAGCCGCGGATAAAGCGGTCTTCGTTCCAGCAGAGCTTGTTCAGGAGCTTTTTGAAGGCCTCCTGGGTTCTGTCGATGAAGGCTATGTAGTCTGAGTCCTGCTTGTATGCGGCAAAATACTTGATTACGGTCATGGCATAGTAATACTGCAGGGCGACGAAAGTAGACTCGCCGTTTTTGCCCAGGCGCAGGCAGTCATTCCAGTCTGCGTAAAGGCCGGCTGGAAGTCCGTGAGGGCCAAGCCGCTCCATTGAGAAGTTGATTGCCCTCTTTAAGTGCTCATAGACAGTGCCTTCATCCTTGTTTGCGAATGGAATCACCTCGTCAATAAATGAAAGATTTCCTGTTTCTGCGACATACTTGAAGACGGTGGGGAAGAGCCAGAGTGCGTCGTCTGCCCGGTAAGCCGGATGTCCCGTCTCCTTTACATAGCTTGCGTCATCCGGAGTGTCCTCATGTCCTGCCTTGTGAGTGAATTTTACGAGGGGAAGGCCGCCGCCGTTATCAACCTGAGCCGAAAGCATAAAGCGGATTTTTTCAAGGGCCATCTCTGGGGCAAGGTGAATCACGCCCTGAATGTCCTGAACCGTGTCCCGGTAGCCGTAGCCGTTCCTGAGGCCGCAGTAGATGAATGAGGCGGCACGAGACCAGATGAAAGTCATAAAGCAGTTGTAGGCGTTCCATGTGTTAATCATGGTGTTGAATTCTTTGCTTGGGGTCTTAACCTGGAAATTCTCGAATTTGCCGTGCCACCATTTTTTGAGGTCAGCCAGCTCTTTTTCGCAGGTCTTTTCGACATCAGTATATTTTGCGATGATTTTCTCTGCTTCATCGCTGTATTTCATTCCAACGATGAAAGCTATTGATTTTTCCTCGCCGGCCTTAAGTTCAATCACAGTCGAAACAGCCCCGCAGGAATTCTCGTTGTAAGAAAGCTTGTTGCCCAAATCTCCGTTTTCGACACCTAAAGGATTTGCGTAAGTATGATAATTTCCCAGGAATTCTTCCTTGTCGCCGCAGTAAGATGAAACTTCCTTTCCGGCAAGCCCTAAAAAGCGTTCGGTGACAATTTTGTTGTCAACAGGCTTTGATTTTTCCACATCGGCAAGGTTTCCGTGAACAGCATGAACCACACGGTTTTTGTCAAAGTAAGTGCGGCCGATAAAAAGCGAATACTGGAGGTTTACCTGATCCTGCTCGTAGTTCGAGTTGTTTGTGAATTCAGCGTAGCCTGTGAGTGTGAGGGAGCGGGCACGGTCAGAAGTATTTTTGACCTTAAGTTTCCATACTTCATAAGAGGCATCCAAGGGAACATAGTAAAGGGCCTCAGATTGAATACCTGAATAATCAGCAAGCATTTTTGTGTAGGCAGTTCCGTGGCGGCACTCGCTTTTGTATTCATCAAGATTTTTACCCACAGGCTTCCATGAAGCCGACCAATAATCCTTTGATTCATTGTCACGGATGTAAATATAGCGGCCGGGCTGGTCAAAATTGTTGAAGACATAGCGCAAAAGACGGCCATTGGCACCGGATTTTGCAAAGCTGTAACCGCCGGCATTGTTAGAAATAAGGGCACCGTAGTCAGGAGAGCCCAGATAATTTGCCCATGGAGATGGAGTGTCCGGACGGGTAATCACATATTCCCTGGCCTCATCATCAAAGTAACCGTATTTCATAAATGCCTCCTAGTGCGACTTTTTAACAAAACGCATTTTTTTCATTGTTAGGCACATTATAGGGGCAAGATTTAAGACTAAACTAACACTTTCTTGTGAAAAATATCAAAATTGAACAAATTTTTAAAATACAGACATTTTCGTGCTACAAGCAATGTAAAAGGGCGAGTTTTGAGGTTTACCGACCTTATCAAAAAAAGGCTTCCAGTCGCGAAAACGGCTTATCGAAATCGCAGGCTCGCCTGCTACACGCAGTTTGTGCTTGTAATTATATACGGTTGTCGCTTACGC